>JACQRQ010000083.1 GCA_016206405.1 Elusimicrobiota bacterium
AGATATCTTCGGACGGTCGTATCGGCGACGCCGAAGGATCTGGCGAACTCGGAGGCGTTCCAAATCTGGCCGTGGTAATGAGCCAGCATAGTCCAGAATCGGCGCATGGTTTGGGGAGGCAGAGCAATCCCCAACTGCGCGAGGTCCCGCTCCAAGAATGTCGAGATGAATTCCCGGCGCCACAGCGCGCTGTCGGAGTCGGAGCGGGCAAGAAAAGAGCGTGGGAAACCGCCCCTGAGCCATAGGCGGTCGAGCCGGCCGCCGCCGACCTCATCGAGCCCCAGAGGCGGCAGGAGGTGGTGCGCGATCCGGCCGGCCAGGGATTCGGCTCCCTGCCTGCGAAGGTCCGGGGAAGCGCTCCCAAGAAGCAAAAACCGCGCGGGGAGGGCCGGCCGGTCGGCGAGCACGCGCAGGACCGGAAAGAGGCCCGGCGCGCGCTGAACCTCGTCAATGACGACAAGGCCCTTGAGGCCGCGCAAAGACAGCATCGGCTCGGCGAGGCGCGCGGCATGCGCCGGATCTTCGAGATCAAACCAGGAAACCCGCCCCCGGATCGTTTCCCGAAGCTGTCCGGCTAATGTCGTCTTTCCGACTTGGCGGGCGCCCAATATGGCCGCGACCGGATGGCGGGCGAGGAGAGATTTGACGGCCCGGAGGTGCTTTTCGCGCTTGATCATCGGCTCAGGGGCGGGCGCGCCGCTTGCGGCGCGCGTCGCCCCTGTTAAAATTATACCTTGAAAACTCGGTCTTTGCCACCGAAATTTCAAGGCAACTAAAATGGGCCGGGAGCTTGCGGTCAGTTATCTTTGCGGCGGTCGACGACGCAGCGGCTGCCGCCTAGGGTCTTGGCGTAGCTTTTGAGCTCGGCGCCGATCTGGCTGACTTGGCCCAGCGAGGTGAGCGGCCGGTTCCGCGTGGTGGCGACGCCGATGGCCACCGAAAGCAGAGGAAATTGCCGGGGCTCTCCCCGCCTGTCCTTTCCCAGAATATAGCCCCGCTCCCGGTCCTCCTGCTTGTAAAACTCGGGAACCTGCCGGTCGAAGTTGTCGATGATTTTTTGGCAGATGGCCTCGGCCTCCGAGGCGTCCGTCGCGATGATGAAGTCGTCGCCGCCGATGTGGCCGATGAAATTGCCGGGATTGCCGCTGCGCGCCGCCGCAACCAGGATTTTTGCGGTGGTTTTGAGCACGTAGTCGCCGGCGGCGTAGCCGTAGGCGTCGTTGTAGGCCTTGAATTGGTTGAGGTCGATGTAGAGCACGGCGAAATCCTTGCCTTTCGCGATCGCCTCATGGATTCGCTTTTCGATGGCGATGTTGCCCGGAAGCCGGGTCAGAGGATTGGCCTCCAATTCCTGGCGCATTCGGCGAAAGACCATCCAGATTCGCGCCAAAAGCTCCCGCACGTTGACCGGCTTGGTGATATAGTCGTCGACCCCGAGGGTCAGGCCCCGCACCTTCGATTCCGTGTCGCTGGCGGCGGTCAGGAGAATGACGGGCATCAGGCTTAAATCCAAGTCCTCTTTGACGAGGCGGCAGACCTCCAGGCCGTCCTTACCGGGCATCTGCAGGTCCAAGATGGCTAAATCTATATTTCCCTTCCGGATTTTTTCCCAGGCTTCGTCGCCGTCGGAGGCGGTCTCGACCGCGAAGCCCCCGGATTCCAAAGCTATTTTTAGAACCTTGAGAAGCTGCGGCTCGTCGTCGGCGAGCAGCACCAGAGGGGGAGCCGAATCGGATTCCATCACAGTCTGCGGAAAGCGAGGCCGGCGGCGACCTTGGGATAAAAATAAGTCGTTTTTTGGGGCAGGAGGCCGCAGGACTCCGTGGCGCTTTGAATTTGCGAAACCGTGTAGGAGCCGAGAAGCAGGGCCATGCCTTGGCGCGCTCGCGCCAGGCGGATGGCCTCCGTGGCTGAATGCGTGAAGGTTTGCCGCGCGGCCTGAGGGCCGAGGGCTTCGGCGATGTACTGCACCGCCAAGCGCGCGCCGGCGCAGGCATGCTTGCCGGGCGTGGCCAAAACGTAGGGCCGTCCGGGGAAGCTTTCGCTGAAGCAGCCGAAACTCAGCGGGTTTGAGAGTTTGTCCAGTTTTCTCGACAGCTCTTTCAAGGAGCGGAGCGGCTCCAAGGAGCATTCCCCGCTCAACCGCCGCGCCAGGCTCCCGGCGCCGGGCACGACCCGGTGAGTGGGCAGGAGCTTAAGCCCCGGGTCCTCTTTGGGGCAGAGATAGGCAAGGATGTATCGCCGCGGGTTTGAAGCCGCCGCGCCGCCGCGCCTCCGGCGCATCCGGGTCCCCGGAGTTCTGCGAAGGGGGCCGCTGCTCCGGTAGAAGTCCCAGGCGACCCGGTAGCGGTGGTGGCCGTCGGCGATCAGGATTTTTTGAGGCGCCAAAAGGCGCTTGAGCCGGCGGATTTGGCCCGCGTCCTCGATTTTCCAAAGCCGGTAGCCGACGCCGATGATGTCTTGGCCGCGGACCTCCGGCTCGGGACCGGCCGGGCGGCGAAAGAAACGCTCGAATTCCTTTTGAGGATCGGAAAATACGGCGAAGATGGGGCTGGTGTTGACTTTCAGCCGGCGCAAGAGCTTGCGCCGGTCCTGTTTGGGTTTGCTCAACGTGTTTTCATGGGCGAGTATGGTCTTGGAGCCCGGTTTCTCCAGCTTCAAAGCGGCCAAAAAACCAAGCCGCGTCCGGGTTTTCCCATTCCACCGGAAAGACTGCTCGCAAATATAGAAGCCCGGTTTTTTGTCCTGGACTAAAAGATGGGAGCCCACCCACGCGTCCCACTGCTTTTGCGCGCGCCGGTAGCGGTCGGGATCTTCGGGCAGCTCGATGCGGATGGCGTTGGCCTCCCAGCGGCGCAGCCGCTTCGCCATGGACGGGGTGACGATGTCGTAGGGCGGGCACAAGACGCGCGATAAATCCGTCTTGAAAGGATCGGCTCTGAACGCGGCGAAGGGTTCCACTATTGCCATAACGGTTCAGCTTACAATAAATATGGCGTCTGAGGCGAAGCGTGGGGTGAAGCGGCCGGAGGATATTATGTAAGATTCCTTTTCAACGATGAACATTCTCATCTACGGCGGCAGTTTCGACCCGCCGCACGCCGGGCATTTCGCGCTTCTGGCCGCGGCATTGCGCGAGGCGCCCGTGGACCGCGCCTACATTTTGCCCAGCGCCCGCCCGGCCCATAAACGCTTGCCGTGGGCCTCCTTTGAGGAGCGCGCGCGGATGCTGCGCGCGGGCCTGGCCAAGAGGCTTGCGGGACCGGCGCTAAAAAAGACGCGCGTCAGCTTTTATGAAAAGACCCGGCGCGGGCCGGTCTACACCTATCAGGCTTTGGCGCATTTCCGCCGGCTGCATCCCGGCGCCCGCTTTTATCTTCTAATCGGCGGCGATCAATACGCGGCGTTTAAGACTTGGAAAAAATACCGCCGCGTGCTGTCGCAGGCGACCTTGGTGGTTGGAGCCCGGCGCGGGGACGGAAGCCGCCGCGCCTCCGGCGCATCCGGGTCCCCGGCGCTCCGCGCAGGGGGCGCGGCCCGCGCCGCGAAAGCCGGGGCGATTTGGCTTAAGGGCGTTTTTCCCGCGATTTCATCCTCCGAGCTTCGCTTGGCGTTTTTGCGGGGTGAAAAAACCGCCGGAAAAATTCCGGCCGCGGTTTTAAGCCGCATCCAGCGCCGCGGTCTCTATGGCTTGGCTTGGCTCCAGCGGCAGCGGCGGCGTTTGGACGCGGGCCGCTTCGCGCATGTGATCCAGGTGTCGCGCCTGGCCGGAAGTCTGGCCGAGCGTTACGGGGCCGATCGCGAGAAGGCCGCGGCGGCGGCGTTGCTGCACGACGCCGGCAGGAGCTTGACGCCGCCCCGGATGATCGCCTACGCGCGCCGCCACAAGATCAAGGCGCCATTGAAAGAGCAGATCATCGCCCGCTGTCCCATTTTGCTGCACGCTTACGTCGGCGCCCATATGGCCGAGACCGAGATGGGCGTGTCGGACCCGGAAATTCTCTCGGCCATCCGCCGCCACAGCCTGGGAGATTTGAGGATGTCGGGCTTAGACAAGATCATTTTTGTCGCCGACGCGGCCTCCGAGGACCGCGCCTTCGCGGGCGCGGCCCGGCTCAGAAAAATCGCCTTCCAAAACATAGACCGGGCGATGCGCGAGACGGTGAAGATGAAGCTTGCCTACGTCAAGTCCCAGGGAGGCTGGATTCATCCGCTGGGAAAAAAACTATGGCGCAAAATCCGCTGAGGAGGGAAAGGGTTTTGCTCGCGGCCGTTCTGGCGCTGATGCTGGGCGCGACGGCGCTGCATTTCCTCTCCGATGTGGACCTCGCGCTCAGCCGGCGCCGGAGCGTGACGGGAGCGGTGAGCGCCGATAGGATCTATTACTGGCGATACGAACCCTTGCGGCGGACGCTCAATATCGTGGTCTTGCCTTTGAGCGCGGCGCCGGAGGAGAGCGGCCGGGAGAGATCGGTTTCCCGTCTTCTGGCCGGCCGCGGCGCGCCGCCGCTCGATTTTTGGCTGCGTCTTAAAAGCGGCGCGCCGCGATCACCGGAGGAGGCCGATCCCTCCGGACTTGTCCTGCCGCTGCGCCTAACGGCTTCGCCCGCGGCCGGGGGACGGCTCGCTTTTCCAGCGCCGCCGTTTTGGAAGACTTCCGGCCTCCTGCTGGAGAGCAGCCTGCCCGTTTTCGAGAGGTTTTTGTTGTGGTCGGAGCTCAGAAAAATTCCGCTTGAAAACACGTGGATCGCGCAGTGGCCCATGGTTCGCAAGGGCTCCGTGTGGACGACGGCCGACAAGGAAGCCGCGGACCTTTTGGCTGGGCTGGCGGCCGCTCCCGCGCGCCAATCCTCCGCCCGCCCGGTCACCGTGGAGGTGCTCAACGCCACGCAGGAAGGCCGGCTCGCCGAGAAGGCCACGCGGCGCCTGCGCGAGCGCGGTTTCGACGTGGTCAACGTCGGGAACGCTTCCATGCGGTCGGAAAAAACATGTATACTAGACCGCACGGGTGTTTTTCAATCCGCTCAAAGGGTTTACCTCTCGCTCGACTGGCCTCAGGCCCAGACTTGGACGCAGATGAATTTGGAGCGCTTGGTGGATGTGACGGTGATCTTGGGCGCGGATTTCACCGCCTGGCAGGATCAGGACGCGGCGCGGTAAGCCGCCGGCGAGACCGGCGGCAATCAACGGCAAGGAGAGAAATTCATGATGGATTTGGTTGAGGTCCTCAAACAGGCGGTCGTGGCGCGGGCCAGCGACATCCACTTGGTCATCGGAAAGCCCCCGATGATGCGCTTGAACGGCGAGATACAGCCCGTCGCCCCGCAGAATGAGGTGCTCACGGCCGAAAGCGCCAAGCACATGATTTATTCGATTCTCTTCGAGGACCAGCGCGCCCGCTTCGAGGAAAATTGGGAACTGGACTGTTCCTTCGCCATCAAGGGCCTGTGCCGGTTTCGCGTCAACGTGCTCATGCAGAAAAACGGCGTGGAGTCGGTGATGCGCGTCATCAGCTCGCAAATCCCGAGCGCCGATCAGGTCAAGCTGACGCCCCAGATGATCGCGTTGGCCGATCTGCCGCGCGGGCTCGTTCTGGTGACCGGGCCGACGGGCTCCGGAAAATCCACGACGTTGGCCTGCATCATCGAGCAGATCAACCAGACCCACCAGCACCACATCCTGACCATCGAAGACCCGATCGAGTTCACCTATGACAGCAAAAAGAGCATCATCCGCCAACGGGAGGTGGGGCAAAACACCAAGTCTTTCGCCGCCGCTCTCCGCGCGGCTCTGCGCCAAGACCCGGACGTGATCCTGGTCGGAGAAATGCGCGATCTTGAAACCATCCAATTGGCCATCACGGCGGCGGAAACAGGACACCTTTGCTTCGGGACCCTGCACACCCAAAGCGCGCCCTCCACCATCGACCGCATCATCGACGTTTTTCCGCCGCACCAGCAGGCGCAGATTCGCGTTCAGCTCGCCTCCGGCCTGCAGGCCGTCATCGCGCAGATTCTGCTTCCCAAAAAGGGCGGCAAGGGCCGGGTGGCGGCCCGCGAATTGATGACCATGACGCCCGCCATCTCGAACCTGATCCGGGAAGGCAAGACGCACATGATTTACAACGCCATCGAGACCGGGGTCAAGTTCGGCATGATGCCCATGGACCGTTCCCTGGCGGAGTTGGTCAACTCCGGCGTCGCGGACCTCGACGTCGCTTTGACCAAAGCCCATAATCCCGACGCGCTCCAGGCCCTGTGCCGGGGCGGCGGAGCGAAAGTGGCGCGCACCATGTGAGGGCGGCGGCGCCCTGCATGTACGGCGCCGGAGGATGCCGATGACAGAAAAAGAGCGTTTAAAATGCCTCAAAGCCATGCCGCTGATGCGGGGCTTGAGCCTGCCGCAGCTCAAGAAGCTTTCCGCCCTTCTTAAGTCCGCCGAATTTGCCGCCGGCTCCGTTCTCATCGAAGACAACGAGAAGGCCGACAGCCTTTACCTCATCGCCGGGGGCGTCGCGCGCGTCGACAAGAGGCTGGAGACGCACCGCGACTATAGAGACCTGGCGTTTCTGGGGCCCGGTGAATTTTTCGGCGAGATGGCCTTGGCGGGACACAAGGCGCGCACCGCGCGCGTCGTGGCCCAGGAGCCCGTCGAGGTTCTTATCCTCGCCGGCCGCGATTTGCGCGCCTGGCTCAAGGCCGAGCGCGGCGCCGCCGGCGTCTTCCTGATGGGGATGGCGCAGGTGTTATCCGAGCGCGTGAAGCGGACTTCGGAGCAGCTCATGCTTTTTTACGATTTAAGCGCCGTCTTCGCCCAAAAGACATCCAGCCCGAAAGAGCTTTTCGCCAGGGTAAGCCGGCATCTTCTGGCGCACCTGGGGGAGGGCTGGTCTTTGGCCGCCGGCCTCTACAACGTCTACAACGACGAGATGGACGCGGTCGCCGTCCTGGGCCCGCGCTCGCCGGCTCTGGAGCAAAAGCTTCCGCAGAAGGTCGAATCCATCCAAACGAAATGGCTGGATGAGACGACCTATTGCGCGGCCGTGCCGAGCCCCCAGGACTCCATCAAAGCCTGCCTTTTGGTCTGCCGCCCCGACGCCGGCGACGCGGCCGGCTGCGTCCAGATCGCCCGCCTCCTTGGGGGCGTGGCCCGGCTTTTGGGCGCCGCCATGGAAAAGGCGCAGCAGGAGCAGGAAGAGCAGCTTCGCGACCGCCTTAAAGCCCAGGCCAATGAACCGCTCCTTTAGGCGCTACGCGGTCGAGGCGGCGCGGGCGGCGGCGGAGAAACACGCCACCGACATCCGGCTTTTTGAGGTGGCGGCCCGGTCCTCGGTGACCGACTACATGCTTTTGTCGAGCATCGAGTCGCCGTTCCAAATGGAAGCCGTGTGCCGCAAAATCGAAGAGGTGCTGGAAGAGAAAGGCTTGGAGCCGCTGCGCTGCGATGGGACGCAGAGCGCCCTGTGGAAAGTCCTGGATTACGGCGGCATGCTCATCCACGTCATGCACGTGCGGGCTCGGGAGTTCTACGGCCTGGACAGGCTTTACGGGGACGCGAAGAGAGTCCCCTGGCAGCCGCGCGCTTCGAGGTCCCCGAAACATTAAGCTTTCCATTTTAAGCAACGGATATTTTCCATGCTGCTAGAGGAGTGCCGCGCCGACATCGCCCTGCGGCTGCCGGATTGGGACGGGATTTTGGCTCCCGCTCCGCCCCACGCTCGGGCCGATTTAGCTTTGAGCTGGCCCCTGGCCGCGGCCAAAAAGCTCAAAAAAAACCCGATTGAAATCGCCGAGGAAAGCGCCCGGGCTTTTGAGGGGGCGGCTTTGTTCGAGCGGGCCGAGCCGGTCAGGCCCGGCTACCTCAATCTTCATCTGGCTTTGGAGCCGCTCTGGCGCAATCTCTCCGAGATCGTCGCCTCCGTGGAGAGCTACGGCCGCCTTCAGCCTCCGCCGCAGGAAAAAATTCTTTTAGAATTCGTCTCGGCCAACCCCAGCGGGCCGCTGCATGCCGCCAGCGGCCGCGCCGCGGCCCTGGGAGACAGCCTGGCCAAAATCATGGAGCATTTGGGATACCGGGTGAGCACGGAATGCTATTTGAACGACGCGGGGCGGCAGGTGGAGCTTCTGGGAGAGTCTCTGCGGGCGCGGCACCGCCAGAGCCTGGGCGAGGCGGCCGAGATTCCGGAAGGGGGCTATCAGGGGGCGTATCTGGCGGATTTGGCGCAGAGCCTGAGCCCCGAGGCCAAAGACTGGTCCGCGCAGCGCTTCAGCCGCTTCGGCGTCGAGCATTTCATCGGCGAGCATCAGCGCGACATGGAGCTTTTCGCCGTCCATTTCGACCGCTGGTTCAAGGAAACGTCGCTGCACGAGCGCGAGTCCTGGAAGGCGGTTCTGGAAAAACTGCGCGCGCGCGGAAAGGTCTTTGACAAGGACGGCGCGGTTTGGCTCGCTTCGAGCGAGGGCCCTTTCGCGGAGCTCAAGGACGACGGAAGCGCCGGGGGCGCGCGACGCGCCGCTGAGGGAGACGCCGCCGACGACAAAGACCGGGTGCTGGTCAAAAACGACGGCCGGCCGACCTACTTTTTAATGGATATCGCCTACCATCAGGACAAAATGGACCGCGGCATGACCCAGCTCATCGACATTCTGGGAGCCGACCACCACGGCTACGTCCCGCGCATGAAGGTGGCGATGGCGGAGCTCGGCTATCCTCCCGAGTCCTTCCGCGCTCTGGTTCACCAGATGGTGCATCTTTACCGCGGGCAACAGATGATCCGCATGTCCAAGCGCGCGGGGGAAATGGTGCTGCTCAAAGAGCTGCTCGACGAGGTGGGACGCGACGCCTGCCGGTTCTTTTTCGCGATGAGAACTCCCAACTCGACCTTGAAATTCGACATCGAGCTGGCCCAAAAAAAGAGCCAGGAGAATCCGGTCTTTTACGTCCAATACGTCCACGCCCGGATATGCTCCATTTTCAGGGCGGCGGAGAAAAGCTCCCTGAGTTTCGCCGGGTTGCCGTCCGTGGAGGAGCTCAAGCGGCGGCCCCAGTTGGGCTCCAGGGAAGAGCGGGACCTCCTCGTCAAGCTGGCCTGGTTTCCCGAAATCCTAAAGCTCTGCGTCAAGGAACTGAGCCCGCATCATTTGGCAAGCTACCTTCTGGAGCTGGCGGGCCTGTTCCATCCTTTCTATGAGAAATGCCGCGTCGTGGACGCCTCCGCTCCCGACGTTTCCCGCGCCCGGCTGGGGCTCTGCCAGGGCGTGCGCCTGGTGATCGAAAAGGGCCTGAGCCTGCTGGGCGTCTCCGCTCCGCAGCAGATGTGACCTGAATTCCGCGTAAAATTATTTATTCGAAAGGCCGATCGCGGTCTCAACCGCTTTTAGGGTGAGATCGAGGTCGCGCGCGCCGTGGGCGGTCGACACGAAGGCCGCTACAAGCTGCGCGGGGGGAAAATAGACCCCGTTTTTGAGCAGGGCGTGAAAAAACTTTGCGTAGCGCGCCGCGTCGCAGGCGCGCGCGCCGTCAAAATC
>JACQRQ010000010.1 GCA_016206405.1 Elusimicrobiota bacterium
CCCCAGCCGCTGACTGACGACGATCTCACCGTGTTGTTTCAATGTGGCCCGTAGTTTGCTCCGATTGAGCTTTTCGGCCAACTCCGAAAGAACGGTAGCAACGTTTTCCAGCCCTCCGGCGGACTTAAAATATCGAACGAGATCCCAGGCCGTAGTTTCAGGCGTGGAAGCCTTTAAGAATCCTGTCGGCGTCTTTACTTCTTGTGTTTGCGAACGGTCGAAAGGCCCCTTCCCATGGAAACGAATCAGGACGTTGCCGGCTCGGACGGGACGGGTTGCGCGTCTGGGAATCACAACTTGGAATTCCTGGGGACGGTGATGTGCTGCGCCATGTAATTGTGCGGCGGATAGGAGGCCTACATAGTATGGCCGGGCCATGTCTTTCATGAGGGGGTGGATGAACCACTCTGGCGGAAGAGTGCCTGCGGCTCGATGCTGCGGGTCCACGATCACGTAGAAACCGGACCTGGGCAGGACGAGCCTCTTGGCCTTCACGAGGCGGTGCAGGGACATGTAAGTGGCGGCGGCTGATGTCCCGAGGCGGCGGGCCGCCTCCTCGCGAGTAAATGTATAGCGCCCTTGCCCTAAAAGCTCCTCGACAAAACGGCCGGCTGTGATGAAAGATTGCCTTTTCATCTTGGTCGCAAATTATAACGCATTTCGTTAGTATCTGCAACCATTTATCGCACCCTCGCGCTTCGCGCTCGGGCTGAAGCCCCTGCTCCAGAGGCAAATCGCAGGGATGCTCCCCAAGGGGCTTCCGCCCCTATGGCGGCATCGAGTTGCCTCGATGCCTGTGCCCCATTAAGGTTCGGCGGACCATGCCGCCGGATAGCGCCCTGCGTTTCTTAACCACAGTGGCAAAGTGTTCGAGTGGTAAAGTTGTAGAGTGATAAAACGCCACCAAGCACAATAGCGCTGCAGTTCGTCCCGTGCCTCTGGGCTGAAGGCTTGCCGTCCTTCCCTCTGCACTTTACCACTTTACCACTCTATCACTTCTCTATCGCCTCACTTCGTTGAGCATGGCGGCGAGCGGAGAAACGCGGCTGGGGATTTATTATAATAGGCGGGATGCAATTTCCTGCGATGCGATTGCGGCGGCTGCGGGCCAGCCCCGGGTTTAGGCGCCTGGCGCGCGAAACAAATCTGCGGCCCGAAAACCTTATCGCCCCGCTTTTCGTGCGCTCCGGCAGCAAAGTCAAAAAGCCCATCGCCTCCATGCCCGGCTGCTTCCAGTTTTCAGCCGACCTCCTGGCGCAGGAGGCGCAACGGGCGCAGCGCCTCGGTATCGGCGGCGTCATCCTCTTCGGCATCCCCGACAAGAAAGATCCTCTGGGCCGGGGCGCCTACGATCCAAACGGCGTCATCCAGCGCGCCCTCAAGGCCGTCAAAGACGCCGCGCCGGAGCTCCCGGTGATCGCGGACCTGTGCTTTTGCGAGTACACCGACCACGGCCATTGCGGCGTCGTCAAAAAAAGTTCCGGCGGCGGCTGGATTCTCGACAACGACGCGACCCTGGACTTGATGATGAAAACGGCGCGCAGCCAGGCCGAGGCCGGCGCCGACATCATCGCCCCGAGCGCCATGATCGACGGTCAAGTCAAAACCATCCGCCAAGCCCTGAATGAGTCCGGCCACGCCATGACGCCCATTTTGGCCTACGCGGCAAAGTTCGCCAGCGCCTTTTACGGCCCGTTCCGCGACGCGGCGGAGTCGCCGCCAGGCTTCGGCGACCGCAGCAGCTATCAGATGGACCCGGCCAACGCCCGCGAAGCCCTGCGGGAGGCCGCGCTCGACGTCGAGGAGGGCGCGGACATCATCATGGTCAAGCCCGCGCTGGCGTACCTGGACCTGGTTTATCAAATCAAGCGCCGTTTCAAGATGCCCACCGCCGCCTACAGCGTCTCGGGCGAGTACGCCATGCTCAAGGCGGCGGCCGCCAACGGCTGGCTCGACGAGAAAAAAGCGGCCCTGGAAAGCCTGACGTCGATCAAGCGCGCGGGAGCGGACATCATCCTGACCTACTACGCCTTTGAAGCCGCGGCCTGGCTGGAGAAGGCCTAAGGCGCTTATGACTTGGCAGGCGCTTTCGCTTTGCGCTTTGGCCGCGCTCTTCTGGGGGCTGGGGGCCTGCGTCGACAAGCTGGCCGTGGGCCGCATGCCGCCGCTCCATTTTTTTCTGGCGCGCTTCTATGTGCTGCCGATTTTGGCCGCGCCGTTTATGATCGTTTTTTGGGACGGCAACAAGGCCGCCGTGAGCCAGTCGGGCAGGCCCGGCGTCTGGCTCATTTTTTCAAGCACCGTCCTCATCCAGCTCGGATTTCTTTTTTATTACCTCGCGCTCGCGGGGCAGGAAGCCTCCAAAGTGGTGCCCCTGACCTCCGTCTATCCTCTCTTGGCGCTCGGCTTCTCGGTGTTTTTTCTGGGAGAGGGCCTGAGCCTGGGCAAGCTGGCCGGGACCGCGTTTATCGCCGGCGGCGTCTATCTGGTGGCCCGGTGAAATCGAAAAATCTTTTTCTGCGCGCCCAAAACACTTTGGTCGGCGGTGTCAACTCGCCCGTGCGCTCCTTTAAATCGGTCGGCGGCGTCCCGCGCTTCATCGAGCGCGGCAAAGGCTGCCGGCTGACGGACGCCGACGGCGGCGTCTACGTGGATTACTGCCTGTCGTGGGGACCGCTCATCCTGGGCCACTGCCATCCGCAGGTGACGGCGGCGGCTTTTGCCCAGATCAAGAAAGGCTCCTCCTACGGAGCGCCGACCCGCCTGGAAGTGGAGCTCGCGGAGGCGATCACCGAGGCGATCCCCTCCATGGAAAAAATCCGCTGCACCAGCTCCGGCACCGAAGCCGTCATGAGCGCCCTGCGCCTGGCGCGGGCGTTCACCGGACGCGCCAAGGTTTTAAAATTCGCGGGCGGCTACCACGGCCATGTCGACAGCCTGCTGGTGAGCGCGGGCTCGGGCGCGGCCTCTTTTGGAACGCCGGATTCCGCGGGAGTGCCCACGCATTGGGCGCAAGACACGCTCGTCTTGCCGTACAACGACGCGCAAGCGCTCGAGGAACTTTTTGCCGCGCAGGGTCCCGCCATCGCCTGCGCCATCGTGGAGCCGGTCGCCGCCAACATGGGAGTGGTGCCGCCGGAGCCCGGATTTTTGGAAAGCCTGCGCCGCCTGACGCGGCAATGCGGCGCGCTGCTCATCTTCGATGAGGTGATCACGGGTTTTCGCGTTCGCTACGGCGGCTATCAGGACGCTCTCGGCATACGGCCGGACCTGACCTGCCTGGGCAAGGTGATCGGCGGGGGCTTCCCCGTGGGGGCTTTCGGCGGCAAAAGGGAGATCATGGATATGCTCGCCCCTCTGGGGCCGGTCTATCAGGCCGGAACCCTGTCCGGAAATCCGGCCGCCATGGCCGCGGGCCTTGCAACGCTCAAGATTTTAAAAAAAACCGACCCCTACCGGCGGCTCGCGGAAAAAACGCAAATGTTGGCGCGGGGTATTTCCGCGGCCGCGCTAAAAAAGGGCGCCGCCGTTCAAGTGAGCTCCGCCGGCTCTTTTTTCACCGCTTTTTTTTCAGAACGCCCGGTGCGCGATTTTGACGGCGCGCGCGCCTGCGACGCGGCGCGCTACGCAAAGTTTTTTCACGCCCTGCTCAAAAACGGGGTCTATTTTCCCCCCGCGCAGCTTGAAGCGGCCTTCGTGTCGACCGCCCACGGCGCGCGCGACCTCGATCTCACCCTAAAAGCGGTCGAGACCGCGATCGGCCTTTCAAATAAATAATTTATCGGTGGATTGGGATTGCCCCGAATTCCCCAACTGGGGAATTCCCCGCGCAGCGCGCAGGACGGGGGTTCGCCTTGGTTACATCTGCTGCGGAGCGGAGACGCCCAGCAGGCTCAGGCCCTTTTCGATCACCAGGCGCACGCCCTGGCAGAGCCCCAGCCGGGCGCGGGAAACGTCGGGAGCGGAGGCGTCCACGACG
>JACQRQ010000011.1 GCA_016206405.1 Elusimicrobiota bacterium
CCCCTTAGCGGAAGGGTGGCTCCGCCGACTTCCCGTCGGTGGAGGGGAACCACGGGAGGGTTCCCAACGGGGCCAGGGGGCCTAGGGCAAACCCGGCGGCTGGCCCCCGTACAAAGTAATGTGTTTTGCAGTTTAAAGGGACGTTTTGAGTTTGGATTTTTGGCGGTGGCGGAGGAGGGCCAAATCGACGAGGCGGTCGAGGAGCTTTGGAAAAGGGATGCCCGAGACTTCCCAGAGCTTGGGATACATGCTGATGGCGGTGAAACCGGGAATCGTGTTGAGCTCGTTTAAATAAAGCCTGCCTGTTTTCTTGTCCTGCAGCATATCCACCCGCGACATGCCGTGGCAGTCGAGGGCCTTGAATGCGGCAAGGGCAAGGCCCCGCGCCTCGGCGTTTTTTTTCTCGCCCAGATCGATGGGGTAAACAAGCTTGGCTCCCTCCGGGTCGAGATACTTGGCCTCGTAGGTGTAAAACTCCCTGGAGGGGATGATCTCCCCCAAGCAGGAGGCCTCGGCCTTGGAGTCTCCCCCCAACACGGCGCATTCCAGCTCGCGCGCCGTAAGACCCTTTTCAATGAGAATTTTGTCGTCAAACCGGAAAGCATGGCGGCAAGCGTCCTTAAGGCCGCGCGGCGCCGCGACCCGCGAGACCCCCACCGAAGAGCCCTGCCGGGCGGGCTTCACAAATACGGGCCAACCCAGTTTTCCCCCAACTTCTCCGGCCAAAACCCTGCTCCCGGCGCCGGCTACTATATAAGGAAGGACCGGAAGGCC
Source organism: Elusimicrobiota bacterium (assembly GCA_016206405.1). Lineage (GTDB taxonomy): Bacteria > Elusimicrobiota > Elusimicrobia > O2-12-FULL-59-9 > O2-12-FULL-59-9 > O2-12-FULL-59-9. The sequence goes on from JACQRQ010000011.1 coordinate 775, forward strand.
GGCCTGCTCCGCCAGCCGCTTGGTCGCTTCCTTGTCCATGCAGGCGGCTGAAGCCAGCACTCCGCAGCCGACATACGGCAGACCCAAAAGCTCCAAAAGTCCCTGGAGAGTGCCGTCTTCCCCGTAGGGGCCATGCAGGATCGGAAAAACGACGTCGATGCTCCCCAAGGCCGCATCGCCCCGCTTCCCGAGCGGAAGGGAAACGGCTCCCCTAGGGTCCGCGCGCGGGCTCAATGTTTTGTTTTTGAACGCGGCGGCCCCCGCTTTTTGTCTAAACCAGCGCCCGCGCCTGTCGATGTACACCAGCGCCGTTTGATAGCGTTCGGGGCTCAGATTTTGGCAAATGGCCGCGGTGGAGCGCAGGGAGACCTCATGCTCGGAGGAACGGCCGCCGAATAAAATCAGGAGGCGGGTCTTTTTTTTCACCTGGATATGATGCCGCCGCCCAGAACCCGCTCGCCGTCATAAAAGACGGCGCTTTGCCCCGGCGTCGGAGCCCACTGCGGCTCGGCCAGGCTCACTTCGGCCAGGGAGGGATCATCCAAAATCCGCAAACGAGCCTCAACCGGCGAGCTCCGGTAGCGAATTTTGACCTGGACGTTTGAAGAAATTTTCCGGACCTGCGCCAGCCAGTTGATCTCCCGGACCTTGAAGGAATTTCCATAAGCCTCCGAAGCCTCGCCGATGACCAGCGCATTGCGCTCCACGTCCATATCCACCACGTAAACCGGCTTTCCCAGAGCGATTCCCAAGCCGCTCCTCTGGCCCAAAGTGTACTGCGCCAAACCGCCGTGGCGGCCCAAAACTTTTCCGCTCCGGTCTAGGATGGGCCCGGAGGCCAGGGCGCTTTTGTCTTCCGAAGGACGCGCGCCCGCTTGGGAGGCGACGAAACTGCGGTAATCCCGCCGGGGCACGAAGCAAATCTCCTGGCTGTCGGGCTTGTCCGCGACCGCCAGCTCAAGTCGCCGCGCCATCTGCCGCACTTCAGGTTTGGTCAATTCCCCCAAAGGAAAAATCACGCGCGAAAGCGCCTCCGCCGACAAGCCATAGAGCGCGTAGCTTTGATCTTTGCCGGCGTCCACGGCCCGCAGAAGGCGGTGTTCTCCGTCCAGCTCTTGCACGCGGGCATAATGCCCCGTCGCCAAATAGTCCACTTCCCAGGCCCGCGCCAGGTCCAGCAGATGGCCGAATTTGAGGTGGCGGTTGCATTCCACGCACGGATTGGGGGTTTCCGCATGGAGATAGCTTTCGACGAACGGGCGGATGACTTTTTGGTCGAAGAGCTCCCACAGGTTTAAGGTGTAGTGGGCGATGCCCAGCTTTTCGCACACGCGCCGCGCGTCCTCAATTTCCTCGGGCGAGCCGCAGCAGCCGAAGCCGCTGTCCATGCGCGGCAGAAGCTTGAGGGTCACTCCAGACGCCTCGTACCCAAGCTCCAGAGCCTGAGCCGCCGCCACGGAGGAGTCCACCCCCCCGCTCATGGCCACCAACACCTTTCTTTTAGTTCTCGCCGGCATATGTCGTATATTTTATCATTTCCACCGGGCCCGGGAGCTTGAAGCCGGAAGCCGCCGCCGCGCGAGTGCTTCCCGATAGGTTTTGCTATAATAACCGGGCCACATCCACTTCACGCTCAGGAGAATCCGCCCATGGCTTTTTCCCTCATGCCCAAAGAAGACGTCTTCTTCACCCTCTTCGACCAGCAAACCGACCTCGTGTGCGAGACCGCCTCGACCTTTTTGGATCTCGTCAAAAACTGGGACTCCAAAAGCCCCAAAATAGCCAAGCTGCAAGATTTGGAGCACGAGGCCGATATCGGAACGCACGAGCTTTTCAGCAAGCTCAACCGCACCTTTGTCACGCCCATCGACCGGGAAGACATCCATGAGTTGACCAACGAGCTCGACGACATCATCGATCTGATCCAGAGCATCGCTTCCCGGATGAGCCTTTATAAAATCCATGCCATCCCAAAAGAGCTCATCGATTTGGTGGAGGTCCTGGAGGAATCCGCCCGCACCGTGAAAAAGGCGGTCTCCAGCCTCCGGGACATGAAGCGTTTCAGCCGCATATTGGACTACTGCATAGAGATCAACCGCCTCGAG
>JACQRQ010000087.1 GCA_016206405.1 Elusimicrobiota bacterium
GTCACATAGCCACAGCTATGCTCCCTCCTCGCGCCTCGAACTCACCTCAAACTTGGCCCTCCAAATTGATTCAGTTATTGCTTGCCAGGCCCTAAGAGCGGCCGGCGGCGTTGAAGGAAAGGCACAGAGCTCGCAGGATTTCCGCGGCAAAGCCATGCAAGCTGGGATCGCGCGCGCCCATGACCAGCACCGCGTCGCCGGGCCGCGCCGTCTCAACGATTTCCGGGATAATCTCTTTTCTCTCGGGCACGTGAGCCGCCTGTCTTCCGCTCTTGCGCACGGGGCCGGCGATGTCTCCGGATGAAACATCCTGTTGCGAGCTGCCGCCGGCATAATAGATATCCGGCATCCACAGGCGGTCCTCGTTTCGTAGCCCCGCGCTGAAGGCCTCGATGAGTTCGCGCTTTAGAAACCGGGTCGGGTAAAATCCGTGCGGCTGGTATACCGCCAGCACCCGTTGGCTCCTCATCTGCACCGTTTCGAGAGCGGCCCGGATTTTCTCCGGATTATGGGCGAAATCGTCGATCACCTGCACTCCCCCGCATTCTCCCACAAGCTCAAGCCGCCTGGAAACTCCTTTAAATGCCTCAAGCCCCCTGGAGCAATCCTCCAAGGAAACTCCCAACTCGGCGCAGGCCGCGGCGGCCGCCAAAGCGTTTTGTGCGTTATGCCGGCCCGGTACGGGCACATTGAAAAGCACGCCGTTGACGCTCATCTTGGAGGCCGCCGGCCCGATATCGACGAACTCGGCCCGATAGAGCGCGGTCCCAAAACCGAAGGTGGCGAGGCGCGGCGATTTCAATCCAACGGAATCATAAAAGGACCCGGCGGAAAAATCAGACAGATTCCGGTCGTCGGCGTTTAGGAGTATGTGCGGGCTTTTTTTAAGAAAGGCTCCAAAAATCGACTGGAGTTGGGCGATTTCCTTATGGTCCTTGGTGAGATTAAGGAGCACGGACAGTCGGGGCGAATCATAGTGGACCAGCGAGCCATCGCTTTCATCAGCTTCGATCACCAGAAGCTCGGTCTTGGCGTTATAAGCGTTGCCAAGCAGCCCATCGTCCCGCAGCGATACGATCGGCCCTCCCGTGATCACGGAGATTCGCGACCTCGTCCGGGCGAAGATATCATGGATCATGGCCGCCACGGTGGATTTTCCGCTGGTACCGGCCACCGCCACCGTCTTATGCTCCCGCGCGACGGCAGCCAAAACCTCAGCCCGATGGCGTATGGGTAAACCGAGTTTCACTGCCTTACGGATATCTGGATTTTCAGTCTCGATGGCTGTGGACACGACCACCGACCCCGGCAAGCCGCCTAAAGCGCTCCCGTCTTGAGGAAAAATCCGGATGCCGCCATTTTCAAGCTTCCGGCGTATGTCCCCGCCCATATCTTGGTCGAAGGAGCGGTCTGATCCGCTGACATGAACGCCCTCCATGGCGAAAAACTGGGCGAGGGCGCTCATGCCGGAACCGGCGATGCCCACAAAATGACACCTATCATTGTCGAATTTCACTTTAAAACTAAGCGCACGACGGCGCCCGCTCCCATCAGCCAACCCGCCGAAAAAACTTCCCAAGCGTAGCGCTCCGGATAGACGACCGTCATCTGCGGACTTAGGAGCCTGAGGTTTGGCCGGATAAAAGTCCAAAGAACCAACGCCGCTCCCCCAAGAAGGAGGGCCCACTCCGCTCGGCTGGCCGCCGGGGCGGGACGGCGCGGCCAAGGAGGCCTTAGAACCCAAGCCAGGGCGATGAGGAGGGAGGATACGAGCATCGGAGCCAGAACCGGCCCCACCCACGGCGCCGGAATGAGGAACAAAACATCCGGATCCAAAAGCCCCTTCGGCCAATCGATGAGAACCTTTAGCCAGGCGTAGTAAAAAATGTCCCAGACTCCGAAGACGTAGACGAAGGCGGCAAACTGCTCGCGCCGGCTCCCCCGTGAAAGGAGCGCCAGGGCGGCGATCATTAAAATCGTGGCTGCCTCGCGGCCCAACTCGGTCAAAGCCATCCCAAGCGGGATGGGCTCAAGAGGGAAAAAAAAGCCGGCCGGATGATAGAGGGCGCGCAGATAGACCACGACGGCGGCCTCGACGTAGGCCATGGCCGCCGCGTAGAGCGAAAGCGCCGGATAAGGGGAACCGGCGTAACAAGGAGAATCGCCGTCCATAGATGGCCGGTCAACCCACCAGCGAATGGCCTTCAAGCCACCGGCTTGGGCCGCCGGCATAGTGCTCTTTTTTCCAGATAGGAGCCTCGACCTTGATTCGGTCGATGAGAAAAGCGCAGGCCTCAAAGGCCTGGCGGCGGTGGGGCGCTGAAACCGCTACGGCGACGCCGGCTTCGCCCACATTGACCCGGCCGGTCCGATGAACGACGGCGATATTTAAATTCTGACCCCATCGCTCCCGCGCCTGGACGGCCAATTTCTGAAAAACCTTCAGGGCCAGCGGAGCAACGGCATCATAGGTGACGGCCTCCACTGTTTCCCCTCCGTTTTCGGAGCGCACCACTCCCAAAAAAAAGACGCGGCCCCCGCAGTCGGAATCTTCGACCTGGCGCAAAACCTCCGGAACGTTGATGGATTGAGCGATGACGCGCAAGAAGGGATCGGACATTTCAAACCTCCGTCATCCTCCGCTGACAGGCGGCAAAAGCAACATCTCGCGGCAGTTTTCCACAGGGGCGTCTTCGGATAGAATATCCTCTTGGGTTGAGAATGCGCAGTCCAATATTTGCGCCTCCGGCACTCCGATCCGCGCGGCGATGAGCTTGCGCAAATCGCGCACCTTCAACCCGCGCGGCGCCAGCACCTTCACGGGCTCTGCGGGCGCCAGGTCGCGCAAGCGCCCGTAGAGGGCCACCTCAATCTCGACCACGTCTTCCGGAGGCGTCAAATCACCGCCCTTAATCGCCATGTCCCCCGCCTCGCGCGATATCCAAGGCATGCGGGAGAAGCGGACCCAGAACCGCCAGACCTTCTTCGACCGCCCTGGGGCTTCCCGGCAGAGCCGCCACCAGCATGTTCCCATAGAGCCCCACCGCGGAGCGGCTCAGCCAGGACATCGGGGTTCTGGAGGCGCCGCTCGAGCGCAGGGCTTCGCCCAAGCCCGGCACCATGCGGTCGCAAATCTCTTCAACGGCCTCGGGCGTCACGTCCCGGGGACCGAGCCCCGTCCCGCCGGTTAAAACCAGAAGCGAGTTTTTTTCCGCCGCCGCCCTCCGGACGACGTTTTGAATATCCGCTTTTTCATCCGGCACCACGAACCGCCTTCGAACGTCAAAACCCATCTCTTTGAGCCCGCGTGATAGAACGTCTCCCGAAACGTCCTTTCTTTTTTTTCTTGAAACCCCGTCGCTGACCGTGACCACCCAGGCCGGGCCCAGCTTCAGCGCCTTTGGTCCCGGCGCCTGAGGGAAAACGCCGTTTGCCTCCATCCGGCCGGGGTGCCGCCGCGCCACGTCTCGCGCCACCGGCGCTTCCATCGTCCTTGAGCTCCGCGAAAGGGCTGGCGCTCCCGGGTACCCGA
>JACQRQ010000081.1 GCA_016206405.1 Elusimicrobiota bacterium
AGGTGGCGGCTGCGGGCCTCCTTCAACTCCGCGCCGTCGAGCTTCAGCCGCTCCGTGAGCCATCCGTCCAGGCAAAACAAAAAGCCGATGTTCTGCATTACGTGATCGTTCCAAAAAGAGGACAGAAAAAATGATTTTAAGAAAAGTTTAGCCTGGTTTTTTAGGTCCATAAACCTGAATTCTGCGATTGAAGCGCAATTGCCGTCTCAACGCGACGCACACGAATGCGCAGAATTCCCGCAGGGCGTGCTGCGTTGGAGCTCTGCGACAATGCTGCACGAGGTAACCCAGGGCGAAGCCCGTCCTGCGCGCTGCGCAGGGAATTCCCCAACTGGGGAATTCGGGTAAGTCGTCTATTTTGGGCGGAAAACATAAATCAGCGAGGTGCCGCCGACCCACGGAGCCCACTCGAAGGCCTTTTCAAACCCCAGCCGTATTTCACTCGGCGCCCACCGCCAAAGCAGGTCCAGGGAGGGGTTCACGGTGACCGCGGCGACGTACAAAAAAACGCCGGCGGCCAGAACATGTATTCCCAGGCTTTTTGCCAGCCAAAGACGCCAGGGGACTCGCTTGCCGGCGGCGATGAGCTGTTCCAAAGAGCGCATCCATCCGTTGCGCCGGCGGCGGATTGCGGCCTCAACGCGCGAAAACAAGTGCCCCAGGCTCAAGCCCGCCGGGAACGCCAACGGCGCGGCCAAGGGATGGGGCGAGCTGAGCAGCATCATCGTGGAGCCGACGGCCACGGCGGCGTTGGGGGGAATGATATGGCCGAGGGGCAGCGTCTCCAGGCAATAGAGCTCCATTAAGATTCCCATCCAAATTCCCTCGCCCAGACGGCCCAGCAGGCAGCCGAGCACGGGACCCAGGATGATGGGTCGCGCCAACATAAACTGACCGGCGTGCATCGCGTCCAGATCCACCAACGCGATCAGCAGGCACAATCCCGGCAGCGTGATTAAAAACCAGTCCATTTAGAGTTGCTCGGCGGGGTTGGTCACCGGGTCGCTCGGCACGGCTCTGCCTTCAAGAGAAACGCCCTTTTCGGCGATGCTTTTGAGGGCGCTCCTGTCCATATCGCTTAAAAAAATAGCTTTGCCCAATTGGACTTTCCCGGCGTTATAGTGGAGCCCTCCGACGTTGAGGGACTCGAAGGCGATGCCTTTTTCGAGCAAGGCCAGCGCCTCTTGAGGGCTGGGCACCAGAACCAAAGTCTTGACCTGGCCGGACTCGCTGAGTTCGGCCGCGGCCGCGTCGACGGATAATATTTTAAGCTGGATGCTTTCAGGAACCGCCAGTTTCATTAACGTTCGCTGGATGGGGTCGGCCGCGGCCTCCTCCGACACCACCACGACCCGATGGACTTTCAAATAAGGCAGCCAACCTTCGACAATTTGGCCGTGCACCAGCCGGTCGTCCACGCGGATAAATAAGTTTGCGGTCATGGCGCCTCCGCTTTTGAAGAATTATCCGGCGCGCTTTTGGCAAGCAGCAATTTTTTGGTGTCCTGGATGGATTTCTTGGAGTCCTCCAGAACTTTCTGCGTCAGATCGTCGAAAGAGAAGCTCTGCCGGTGGCTGAAAGCCGAAATCAGCATATAAAGGTTGACGCCGCTGATCACCGTCGTTTTCGGAAGATTGACGACCAAAGGCAGGGCGATGTTGTTGGCGGTGCCTCCGACGATGTCCGTGAAGATGATCAGGCCTTGAGGCGATTTCAGCTCATGGATATGCGACTCAAGCTGCCCGCGGATTTCCTGCAGGCTTTGGCGCGAGCGGACGGTCACCGCCCTGACCCCTTCGGCCTGGGCGCCGACGATGCCTTCCGCCGCCTCGACCAGGTAGGCGCCGAATTCCCCATGCGTAATAATAATGAAATTAATCACCCTGTGCCTCCAAGTTGGAGCGGTCAACGCTCATTTGGCGATGTCGCGGTGAAACTCCTTGACGATCAGGCCTTGTTCCCTTAAGGCTGTGGCGACGGCCTGGGCGAAGTAGACGCTGCGGTGCCGGCCGCCCGTGCAGCCGATCGCGATGGTTAAATAGGATTTGCCTTCCCGGACATAATGCGGAAGAGTCAGGGAAAGCAAATTAAGGGTGTTCTTGAGAAATTGCCTGGAGATTGGGAAACTCAAGATGAATTTCTGCACCGGCTTGTCCAAGCCCGTTTTGCGCCGGAGGTTTTTGACGTAATGCGGGTTGGGCAGGAAGCGAACGTCGAGCAAAATATCGCTGTCCATCGGCAGGCCGTGCTTGTACCCGAACGATACCACGGATAAAATCATTTCTCTGGCGCGTTTAAGCTCCAGGAGGCTGGATATCCACTCTTTGAGCTCCCCCAAAGTCAGGTTGGATGTGTCGACCACCTTGTCGGCCAGGCCCTTGATGTTGGTCAGCAGCCTGGTTTCCTGGTCGATGGCCTTGAGCAGATTGCTGCCCAGAGGGTGGCGGTGCCGGGTTTCCGAAAAACGCTGGACCAGAACTTCTTTGGAGGCTTCCAGAAACAGGATGCGGTGGCGTATTCCGCGGTCGGAAAGCTGCTGGAGCGATTGGTGAAACTCTTTGAAAAAACCCCTTTCGCGGATGTCGATTCCCAAAGCCGCCTGATGGAGGTGCGGCGCCTGGCCCACAAGCCTCGAGAATTGCGGCAGCAGCTTCAAAGGCAGGTTATCCACGCAAAAAAAGCCGAAATCCTCGAAGATTTTCAGGGCCTGGCTTTTGCCGGCGCCCGAAAGGCCCGTGACGATGAAAAATTTATGAGCCCGCGTGTTTGGCATTTTTGCGCATTCTTCGTATCAGCCGTTCGTTGAAATTTTGCGCGCTGAAATAACCCCTGGTTTTCAATCTTTGATTGAGAGCGGCGACCTCGATCAAGATGGCTAGATTCCTGCCGGGAGATACGGGAATGCGCACCATCGGCAGCGAGACGTTGAGGGTGCTTATCGTTTCTTCCAAAAGGCCGGTTCTCTCGTACTGCTTGGAGGGATCCCAGGCCACCAAGTTGATGATCAACTCGATGCGGGAGCGGTCCAAAACGGCGCCGATTCCAAATAAAAGCTTGACGTCGATGATGCCCAGGCCGCGCACCTCCATAAAATGCCGCAAGGGCTCGGGACAAGATCCGATGAGAGTATCGCCCCGCTTATGGATGACGTTGACGGCATCGTCGCTGACCAGGATGTGACCGCGTTTTAAAAGCTCCAAAGCGCACTCCGATTTACCGATGCCGGACTCCCCCTGGATGAGGACCCCCATGCCGTAAACGTCCACCAAGACGCCGTGGACTATCGTGGAAGGGGAGAGGCGGTCTTCCAAATAAGCGGTGAGCTCTCCCACGAACTGCGCGGTTTCCATTTCCGTTTTCAGCAGGGCGACCTTAGCCCGGCGGCAGGCTTCGACCACGATTTTCGGGGCCGGCAGATCGCGGGTGATGACCAAGAAAGGGATGTCGGGTCTTGCCAGCATGCGGTTGAGATTCTTGGAGAGCGTTTTCGGATTTTCCTGCTGGCAGTAGTTGTTTTCTCCGCGGCCGATGACCTGCACGCGCTCGGAACGGAAATGTTTAAGATACCCCGCCAAAGCGAGGCCCGGCCGGTTGGCGTCCGGAACGACGACCTTTCTTTTAAGCGAGGGGCCGCCGCAAACCACCTTGAGCTTCAGCGGGGCTCTCTCGTCTTTTAGAATCTGTTCGACGGTCAAAGCGGGCATGGTCTTACCCCCTTATGCTCTTGCCGGGTTCGGGCGCATCTGGTCCTTTAAAAGGGCTGGGCGGATCGCAGAATGCGCCCCGCCGTGGGTTTGGAGGATTGCGTCAACGGGTCGATGGGTAAAGCATCTAAGCGACCGTTTGGCCCCTCTTGACCGGCTGAAGCAGTCCATAGGTGTTGTCCAGGCGGCGAAAGACGACTTGCAGTTGGCGGGTGCTTATTTCCTGGAACAGCCAAAAATTATAGCCCAGGTTCTCCATCTGTCTCGCGGCGTCTTCCACGCTCATGGGCTTGAGCTCCACTTGCTTCATCACCGAAATGTGCACCCGGGGCATGATCTCCTCGGCCATATGGGACATGCTGACCCGGTTTTTGTGCTCGCGCAGGCGCTCTTTATGCTTTCTAAGCTGCGTATCGATTTTGTCCGACGCCAAATCGATGGCCGAATATAAATCGCCGCCCTTGGCCTGGGCGCGGAAGGTCTGGCGGGAGGCGTGGATGACGATCTCGGCCGTGTGGGTCTGTTTTTGAATGGACAATATGACTTGAGCCCAAATCAAGTGATCGAAATATTTTTGGGCTTTGCCGACCTTTTGCTCAACGTAGCCCTTAATGGCGGCAGTCAGCTTGATATGCCGCCCGGCGATATGAATTTTCATCCAGGACCATTAAACTAATTTTAATTTGAGAATGTCAACGAATCAGGGATCTTGAAGCCCAAATTGGGCCTCCTCCGTTGAATCCTTCAGCGCCAGGGTGGAGGTCTCATTGCCGCCGATGACCTGGGTGACTTGGTCGAAGTAGCCGGTTCCCACAAATTGCTGATGCCGCACGGCGGAAAAGCCAATTTCCTCGCTCCGGAACTCGCCCGCCTGGAGAGCGGCGTAGGCCGTCATGCCGCGTTCCCGGTAGGCTCGGGCCAGCTCAAACATGGAGTGATTGAGGGCATGGAATCCGGCCAGGGTGACGAATTGGAATTTATATCCCATCGCCCCCAGTTCCCTCTGGAACTTGGCGATGACGGAGGCTTCCAATTTCAGATTCCAATTGAAGGAGGGGGAGCAATTGTAGGCCAGCAGCTTTCCCGGGAATTTCTTGTGAATCCCTTCCGCGAATCGCTTGGCTTCCTCAATATTCGGCTCCGAGGTTTCGCACCAGAGCAGGTCCGCATACGGGGCGAAGGCCAGCCCCCGCGCGATGGCCATGTCGAGGCCTCCCCGGATCGCGAAAAAGCCCTCGGAAGTCCGCTCGCCCGTCAAGAAAGGACGGTCCGCGGAATCGACGTCGCTGGTGATGAGTTTCGCCGAGTTGGCGTCGGTCCGCGCGATCAACACCGCCGGCACGTCCAAGACGTCCGCGGCCAAACGCGCCGCCGTCAACTTTTGGATGAACTCCCGCGTCGGCACCAGAACTTTGCCGCCCATATGGCCGCATTTCTTGACCGAAGAAAGCTGGTCTTCGAAGTGGACTGCGGCCACTCCCGATTCGATCATCGCCTTCATGATCTCGAAGGCGTTGAGCGTGCCTCCGAAACCGGCCTCCGCGTCGGCGATGATGGGGGCGAACCAGTCTATCGCGCCGGCTCCATGGGCGTGCTGAATTTGGTCGGCCCTGGTCAAGGCGTTGTTGATGTGGCGCACGAGCCTGGGCACGCTGTCGGCCGGATACAGGCTTTGATCCGGGTACATTTGGCCCGCGGAGTTGGCGTCGGCGGCGACCTGCCAGCCGCTGGCGTAGATGGCTTTGAGGCCTCCCTGAACCTGCTGGATGGCTTGATTGCCGGTCATAGCCCCCAGGGCCGCCACATAATCGGTCGTATGCAAGAGCTTCCAAAGCTTCTCGGAGCCCAGGCGCGAGAGCGTGTGCTCCACTCGAATGGATCCGGCCAAGCGCGCGGCGTCCTCCGGGGTGTAGGGGCGTTTTACGCCTTTCCACCGGGCGTCGGCGGTCCATTTGTTTTTCAAAGTTTTCTGGTTGTTGCTGGTCATGGTTTTTCTCCGATTTTCAGTCGAGGTGTTCGTATGCCGGCAGGGTCAAAAATGGGACAAACTCCGAGGACTCGAGCATGTCTTGGAACAGTTTCGCGGCCAACGCGTAGCGGCCGGCCTCATATTTCTGCGGACCGACGGCGGACAAGATGCCATCTTGAGTTTCCTTTAAGATCGTCTTCACCCGCTGGAGCGTCAGGGGCTTTCCATCGTCCAGCTTGGCGCCGTGGCGGAGCCATTGCCATACTTGCGCCCTGGAAATTTCCGACGTCGCCGCGTCCTCCATGAGATGATAAAGCGGCACGCATCCGTTTCCCGACAGCCACGCCGCCAAGTATTGGACGCCGACGTCTAAATTGATTCTGAGCCCCTTCTCGGTGATCGCGCCTTCCGGCACCGTCAAGAGGTCCTGCGCGCCGATGCTTAGGTTCTCAAGCTCTCGCCCGATTTGATTGGGAGCGGGCATATGCCGGTTGAAAATCTCTCCGGCCAGCGGAACTAGGCCGGGGTGGGCGACCCAGGTGCCATCATGCCCGTCTCCCACCTCGCGCTCTTTATCCTGAGAAACCTTGCTCATCGCCAGCGCGTTGGCCGCAGCGTCGTTTTTGATGGGTATTTGAGCCGCCATGCCGCCCATGGCATGCGCGCCCCGGCGATGGCATGTTTGGATGAGCAGCCGGGAGTAGGAGCGCAGGAAATGGGTGGTCATCGCGACTTGAGAGCGGTCGGGGAGCGTGAAGCGCGCATGCGCGCGGAATTTCTTGATGAAGCTGAAAATGTAGTCCCACCGTCCGCAGTTGAGGCCCGCCGAATGCTCCCGGAGCTCGTATAAAATCTCATCCATCTCGAAGGCCGCGAGGATGGTTTCGATCAATACGGTGGCCTTGATGGACCCGCGCGCTAGGCCCAATTCCTTTTCCGCAAAGACGAAAACCTCATTCCAAAGGCGGGCCTCCAGGAGGCTTTCCAGTTTCGGCAGGTAAAAATAAGGGCCGGTTCCGCGGCCGAGCAAAGCCTTGGCGTTGTGAAAAATAAAAAGACCGAAATCAAACAGGGCAGCCGGCGCTTTTTGACCGTCCACCCGGAGGTGCCGCTCCTCCAGATGCCAACCCCGCGGCCGGACCATCAAGGTCGCGGTTTTTTCGCTGAGAACATAGCGCTTGCCTTCCGGGCTGACGTACTCGATGGCTCTGCGCACGGCGTCCTTGAGGTTGATTTGCCCTTGAACCGTCGCTTCCCAAACGGGGGAGTGGGAATCCTCGAAATCCGCCATGTAGACTTTGGCGCCGGAATTAAGGGCGTTGATGATCATCTTTCTGTCCACCGGGCCGGTGATCTCCACGCGCCGGTCGTGTAGGTCCGGTGGGACGGGGGAAATGGTCCATGCGGAGCTGCGGATTTCCTCCGTGGAAGGCAAAAAATCAGGCATGCGGCCGGCGTCGATTTCCGCCTGACGCTCGTCCCGCTTCTTAAGAAGCGCAGCGCGCGTGGGGGCGAAATTGCGGCAAAGCCCGGCCACAAAACGCAGAGCCTCCGGCGTCAAGATTTCTTCAAATCGCGGCCCCATCTCGCCGTCTAAACGGATCCCTTCTTTCTCCAAGTCCTGATAAACGCGCCGGATTTCCGGCGTGGCCGACATTTTTTGACGGGGCAAAACCATAGACGTCTCCATATCCGGAGTTCCGAATCCGTAAATCCTAAAATATACGCTCGGCTTTGTCAAGGAACCCTTAAGAGTGAAATCTGGGTCTTTCGGTCCCTGGGCGATAGGCCCTTTGCCGTCTCAAACTTGCCCCAAGGTCACTTGGTAAAAGCCTCCGATGGGCGCATGATTATAATGGCATATGCCGATGAACCATATCCGCTTAAAACGAATACTGCGCCTTTTGACGGCTGTCGCTTTGATTTTCCTTGCGCTCGGCCCGCAAGATCGCCGCCTGTGGGCCGCCGCGAGGCCCAAAGCACCCGCAACGGGCCGCGCCGCCTCGCATTTGCCCAAAGCCGTCTCCCTCCCGAAAAAATTTGTCCCGGCCGCTCCGCTCAAACCGCTTTCTTACCTGAGCTGCGATCCTTTTTATGCGCCGCCGGTATTATTGCGGCTTCCTTTCAGTCCTTCGCCGGCGGAAAGATATTCCGTGGACGTCCCCGCGGCGGAGCCGAAAGATTCTTCGCCCGAAGCCCGCTATAAGAAAGGGCAGGCTATTTGGGACGGGGCCGCGCCCGATTTTGAGTTGGCGGCTTTCGACCGGATCGGTTGGCTTGTCTCGCATCCCAATCCTTTCGTCCGTTCGGGGGTCGGCAAAGACCTGGCCAGCCTGGACAGATTTCTGAAGGATTACCCTGAGGAACTCATCGAAGTCCACCGCCTGCTTCTCAAAGACCGGTTTCCTTCCGTTCGCGCGGATGCCGCGCGGCATTTTGACGCTGCCTTAAGAAGCGCCGGTCCAGGCGGACTTGCCGCGCTCTTGCCGCTTTACTTTGGAGGGGTGCAGGACGGCGAGGTCGAGGTCCGCGAAAGCATGGCCGGCCATCTGGGACTTATCCTGAATCTGGCCGGCGAAAAGCGCTTGGAGTTTCTTCCGCAGATCGACAAGCTGCTTGCCGGAAAAAAATATCCGGAGGCGCAAATGGAGGCGGCGCGGGAATTCGACCAAATTTTGGAAACGGCGGGCGCCGCTGGGTGGAAAAAGGCGCTGCCGCTTTTTTGGCGGGGTTTGGATGATGAGAACCCTAAAGTGTCCCGGGAGATGGCGGCTCACGCGCGGCGGCTTTTTTATTACGCCGGTCCGGAGCGCTTGGATTTGGCGCGGCGCATGTTCCCGGCGGCGGAGAAGGACGCGGTGGTGCGCGGCCATCTGGCCCATAGTCTTTTCGCGTCTTGGCAGGATGAGGCCTTGCAAAACGACGCCCAGGTGATAGCCGAGACGTCAAAATGGGTCAAGGACAAAGACCCCCGCGCGCGTTTTTACGCGGCGGCGCTCATTAAATTGAGGCAAAGCAATTTCAAGCCGGCCGAGGGCGGCTCGAGCTTAAGCGGCTTGGCGCGCAATTCTCTTCGCCCTCCCGGCAGTCCCGCTCGAAGATTCCGCCGCTTGCCTTCGCCCGTGGTCGCGCCCCTGCGGGAGCGCTATAGGCGATTTAAGGTCCTCTTCAATAACTATTCGGCCTTCGAAGGCAATCTTATTGATTCAATGGAATCGGTCCGCCGGGATGCCCAAGATATTGAAATGCAGGTTAACGACGGGCGTTTGGAGCCGCGCGTCGTGGAGGCCTGGTTCCAAAATCTTCATGATTTGACTCTCAAGACCGTCGAGCTGCGAAAATTGCATTCCCTCCATCGGGACGCGGCCTCTGTGTGGTTTTCTTTCCTGGAACTCGGGCAGCCGGCCATGCCGAAGGGGGCCGCCGCGCCGCTGGCGCCACCGGGTCCCCCGAGCTCCCCAGGCGCCTCTGGCGCTTCTGGGTCCCAGGGCACTGTCCCTGGGGCTGCGCAGGGGGCGAGGGCGGATCTCCCTAAAAATCTAAAAGGCCGTTTTTACGCCCGGACGCTTTTGGCCCTGCTGAGAGGAGCTGGACGCGGCGCGGGGGACTTTGAAAGCTCGTATCTTCCGCATTGGGAGGATTTGGGCAAGCGGCTCCGGGAGGTTTTGGGCGAAGCCGCGGCCGAGCGGTTCCTGCTCAAATACCAACGCGCCGTCGCCAAGCTTCATTTCATCAGCCCCCAAACCGGCAATCAGGCCCTCGTCGAGCAAATCAACCGCCAAGAAGAGCTGCAAACGTCGCTTTGGCTGGGCCAGATCGAAACCCTGCCTTTGCAGGCGCTGCAATGGGCCCGCGACGTGTCGCAGGCTATCGCTCCGAGTCCATCGGAACTTGCGCGGATGCTTTCCTTAACGGCGGCCGCTCCCGAGGCGGCGATGCGCATGACCCGCTTGCGAAATCGACGCGGCGGCCCCCTTCGCAGCGCCTCGGAATTCGTTCAAAATCTGGGCCGGGCGCTTTGGTCCGGCGTTTTAAGGCGGTTGAAGGTTCCCGGAGCCGCCCGCTTGGCGGCTCTGGCGGAGGCCAGGAACTGGACGCCCGAGGGGCTGGCCGTTTTGACGCGGGTCCGCCGCGATCCCCGGGTATGGCATCCCACCTTTCCGGACGCGGTCGAGGCTCTGAAGTTGATCGTTAAAATGTCTTTTCAGGAAGATGATTTTTTGCGTTCGATTCAGGACGGCGGGCGCGGAAAATACTCCGCCAAACAGAAAAGAATGCTTCAGGAGGCCGTTCGCCATAACCGGGAAATGCGCGAGAGGTTCAAGGCAAAGGGCCTGGACTACGCCGTTTGGACCTTATGGAAACAGGAGCATGCGTTTGAGGCCGAGGCCGCCGGCGCGAAGCGGAAAAGGCGATGGGTGGTGGATTTCAAGAAAGAGATGCTGCGGATTATGGGAGATTTTAGGAATAAATCTCCCGGCGTTCTGCCCTGGAATTTGTCGAGGCAGGTGTATAAATCGGTTTTCAAGAAGTGGGGTTTGGAGGGCGGCGTGGACGAGGGGCTTTACCGGTTGGTTCAAAAAGGGAAACACGGTCTTTTCGCCGAGGATTTTCGTCATGCGGTGGAGCGGCTTTCAGGGCAGGCCCACCCGGAATTGGCTGCGGACCCTGCTGCGCTCAAACGCCGATTCAAAGTCCGCCTTTGGAACCGCAAGCCCGGCCGCGATCTGTTCCAAGGCAACCAGACCGATTGCTGCATCGCTTTGGGGGCCCCTTATTTCGACAAGACCGGCGTGATAGAAAACTACCTTTTGGACACCGGCATCAACGTGGTTGAGGTGGTTGAGGAAGAAACGGGCCGCACCGTGGCCCAGACCTTCGCCTATCCTGTGGAGCACCCCAAGAACTCGCGCGAGCTCTTCTCCGGAGAAAAGGACGGCAAGGTCGAGCTGCAAGCCAAGCCCTTTCCAGACGGCGCGCTGTCCTTGGTCTTGGACAACGTCGAAATCAATCCCAATTTCGTCAATTACAATCGGGAGATCCGGGACTCGATTTTTGAATACGCCCGGGCCTACGCCAAGGCTTTTGGAAACGGCAATATCCAAGGAATATATTTAGGAGTCCAGGAAAACGAAGACGAGGGCATTCCGGGAGACAATATCCCGACCCGCGATTTGAAACGAGTGATGACCGCCATGGCCAAGCTCGGCGGCCCCCTGGGCAAGCACTCCTACCTCGACGCCTTCTACGCCGCCAAAGACCGTTGGCACGACGGCGCCGTCAAAACCGTCCCGCTCTACGCGGTGCCCTGATAATTTTATCGTCGCCGGTTGAAGTTCCTGTTTTCTTGTCCTGATATTGTAGAATGAAGAGCCACGATGGCCGAAAACGTTCCCATTTACGGTAAATTCAGCGAATGGCACTCTCAACGTTTTGAGTGGTCCCTTGGCGATGCATTTAGGCTTGGACTTGGCTTGTATGAACTTGACAGTCATATGCTGGCCGTTTATGTCGAATTTGTGCTTTCAAGAGCAGGATTCTATCCGCTGAGTGATCGTCGTGGACTCGCGAAGACTTACAATGTCAAAGAAAATGACCAACTCCAGCCGAAATCATTGGAACGATTGAAAAAGGAGAATTTCCTTCAAATACCGATGAATGGGTTGAGAGGCTTTTTACCGCAGACTTTTCTTCTCTCATGTCAGAGAACTATAGTGATTTTCCATTTGTGGGACAATATGTCAGCCCGACAAAGGTGCTGTTGCTGAGGTATTGCCCCGCGCTGCTTTTTCCGGATTTTGACTGCTTCGAAGATCAATGCGCCTACCCGTTCGCCTACCCGCCGTTGAAAGAAATCAGATTTCGGACGGATGCTGAAATAGATTTAGCAAATAAATCTGCGAGCGAGGAGGCTAGACGAGAAGGAAGGGTCTTTCTTCATGATTTTTTTGAACACGAAAGGGATCTTACCCACAGCATGGAATTGGTGGTAGTCGATCCTAGAGTGGAACTGGCCGACCCGGATGGGCTAAAGAAATTGAAGCACGAAGTTGAGGCACGCTGTGAGCGTGAGGTAATACTTACTTTAGATGACATCGCCAATCGCGCGGTGATCCCGATCAATGTCCGTCAGGAAATTGATGAAGAATGGCAGCATATTCGCGACGAGGCCATCAAAAAACTAAGCTCCGAGCGCCCGGAAGTGGGTCTTTTTCTGACCAGGACAGAGAATGAGGCCCTGGTCTCCAAAATACGGGAGTATGTTTTATCTGCCAATAAAAACCGTATTTCGAAAAAATATCGTGATGCTATTCGCGACGCCGGATGGGCATGTGAAAAGCTGCTTCTGGTGTTGTGTCCGCAATCTAAAGCGACTTCGGTCCGTCGCAAGTTGGATGAAGAGAAGGACAGTCTCATCAAAGTATTGGGCTTTACATATTATAAAGCGCTCGAAAATGTCTACAGGCTTCGGAATCGTGCGGAGCACGGAACGAAAGAAATCTCAAGCGAAGAAGCGCAGGAAGCATATCATGACATTGCTCGGATTTTTGACAGATATGTTTCCATAACTGGGGGTTCTCCGTTAAGTAGTTTGTAATATTTTTTCTGAGCGCGGCAAAAATGAAAAGTTGGTCCATCCTTCTCCGTTAAGGCGGTCCGGGTGGCAGCCGGCGCGGTAGCGCCGCAGTCATCTGACGTCCATAGGAAAGTGCGTCACGTCAGATGGCGTCGTGGCGTAGATCGAGTTAATGAGCGAGCGAGTCCCGACGAGGCTCGCTCGGGCGCAACAGCCGCCGCGCCACGTCACGCTCCTCTGGAGCCTCACCCCGCAAGCGTCCTTGAATGGCTCAAGAACCAGGAAGCTCCTGGCCGATCGAGGAG
>JACQRQ010000082.1 GCA_016206405.1 Elusimicrobiota bacterium
GAACGGATCAATAGATGGAAATGGTTGGGCATGAGAGCCCAGGCGAGGATATGGTTGGGGCTTTTTTCGAGGGAAGATTCGAGCCGAGAGAGAAAGTCCTGGTAATCTGTTTTGTCGCGGAAAATGGCGCGGCGTTCGATGCCGCGGGCGAGAACGTGCTGAAGGAGGCCGGGAGCGTCGAGGCGTGGTTGGCGAGGCATGGGGAGAGTGTGGCAATTTAGGGAGAGGGATGCAAGTTAGTTACTTAGTTAGGAACGTCCCCTATTCCCCGCCTAAGGCCACGCTGACCGGCGGCGCGCCGTCGACTCTAAATTCCACGAAATTCAAATGGCAGATCAAAACGTGCATTTGCATGCACATCCTCCGCGAATTGATCCCATGTCCCAGCCTCTACGCGCCTAGCCACGAAATGAGCTGCCATCAGTACGAATGCACTTGAAACGAATCCAAGGTCGTCTCCGAACACCTTTAGAGTCGCATCGTTATTGTCGCCATACGAGAGATATATCGCATCACGATAGTTTGCCTTGCCCCGATAGCGGAATGCCTGGAAGAGAAAATTCACAGACTCTTTGCCAAACGCTTGGTCGCGCAATTGTCGTGCGTCCTTGCTTCTGAAGTCACTCTTACCAAGAGCCTTGAAGTCGCTCGATTTCCGCACGTCTTCCTCGATTTCCCACTGCCGATATTCGCAAGTCCCTCTAAGGTAGGAGCACAAAGCGCCATGCGCCTGGTCATTCGAAACGGGCCGAGTATTCACGTCGTGAGGGTTTCCGTTTCGAAGTGCTGCAATGGAAGCTTCAACGTTTTGAGTGGTCAGATTCACGACTCTCAAATCAAACGGATACATCGCAAGCCCTCGGGAAGCAATGTCGGCCTGCCATATGCGGGCAGCCTTTGCATGCGTTTGGGGATCGCTTCCTCCAGCAGCTGCGATCATCGCCTTTGCCGCATAGTACACGGAGTAATACCAAGACACAATCGCAGCCCGACAGCCGTTGTATGTGTTTCCGTTCGCTGCGGCCAAACTCTTGGTTGCGGCCGCATGGTGGGCGGACATTACTAGGAATTCATACGCCAGCGTATCCATCTCCTTATTTACGGCTCGACGAATCGTAGGAGCAAAAAAGGTCGCGCACGCTTGGCGAGAAATGTGGCCTGCATCGCAATAAATGGCGAGTGCTCTCATCCAGTTTACACACCCCTGAAACGCAAATCGGGGTTTTGGCTGGTCCTTTTCTGCAAAGAGCCTTCCCAGTAGCCAGGGCATTAGAATCTGATCTTTAATACGCCTAACGAGGATGTAGAAAAACCCTCTTTTTAAACATCCTCATATCTTTCGATGAAGATTTTGAACGGCGGGCGCTTAAACTAGACTCCCTCCCAAAGTCTAACTGGGTTTCTCCGGCTTTTCAACCCCCTGCTGCCCCTTTGACCCTTCTCCGCTTCACGACCTCACCTACTCCTTTATCACCCAAACCTTATCCTGACCCAGCCAAACTGTACCGCTGGATCTTGTGGCTTAGTCCCATCGGCGGCAGGCCCTGTCGGAGATAAAACGCTATCGTATCGGAGGATCAAGCGCCCTCCCAGCGGCTTGGCGGGACAATGAAGATATGAGATAATGCTCCCATGGAAGTTAAAACCAAGAAAGCGGACCCTTCGGATTATTACCTCGCCGACGAGATTTTCCTCACGGAGGAGGAAAAACTGGTCCGGGACGCGGCGCGCGAGTTTACCCGCAAAGAGCTGCTGCCGCGCATCCAGGCTTGGGACAAAGGCGACATTTCGCCCCATAAATCCCATGAGGACCTTATTCGCTCCACCGCCAAAAAAATAGCCGACAACCTAGGCATCTTCGGCTTGAACCTCTCCGGCCTGGGCATGTACCTGGAGGACCCGGCCTTTGAGCCCATCAGCCACACCGCCTACGGCGCGGCCTTAAGAGAGCTGGAGGCGGCGGACTCGGCCATCCGGAGCCTGGCCTCCGTTCAAAGCTCCTTGTGCATGTTCGCCATCTACCAATACGGCTCGGAAGAGCAGAAAAAAAAGTGGCTTCCTTCTCTCCACCGCGCCGAAAAATTGGCCTGCTTCGGCCTGACGGAGCCCCAGGGAGGCTCCGATCCGGGAGACATGCGGACCACCGCGGTCAAGAAGGGCCGCGCCTGGATTCTCAACGGCAACAAGGTCTGGATCACCAACGGATTTGCGGACGTGGCCGTGGTATGGGCCCGGACTGCCGAGGGCATACGGGGATTCCTGGTGGAAAAAGGCGTCCCCGGTTTTTTCAACCGCTGCGAAGAAAAGTGGACTTTCCGCGCCGGCATCGCCTCTTCCCTCTCCTTCACCAACTGCGAGATCCCCGAGGAGAACCTCCTGCCGGGCACCGCGCGGCCACCCGGAAAGGACCTAGCCTGCGCGCTGGCCTGCCTGACGGAGGCCCGCTACGGAATTTGCTGGGGCGTGCTCGGCGCGGCGCGGGCCTGCTTTCAGGAAGCCTTAAAAACGGCCACCGAGCGCCGCTTGTTCGGCTCCCCGCTGGCTCAAAAGCAGGAAGTGCAAAGAAAGCTGACCTGGGCCTTGAACGAAATCGAAAACGGGCAGTTGGCGGCCTTCCAGATCGGAAGGCTCAAAGACAAGGGGCTGCTCTCCCACGTGCACGTTTCCCTGGCCAAATACAACAACGTCTCCAAAGCCTGCGACGTCGCCAGGCTCTGCGTGGAGCTTCTCCCCGCCGACGTCTTCACCTTCGACGCTTTCCACTCCGGACGCCATTTCAGAAACCTGGAGGTGGTCAAGAAGTACGAAGGCACTCATGAGGTGCACACCTTCATCGTGGGAAGCGCCATCACGCAGCTCAATGCCTTTTAATCCGCGGCGCGTCGTCAACGATTTTACCATCGAGGCGGCCACCGTCAACGGCTCCGGCAGCCAAACCTCCAACCTGATCCTCACCCACTCCATTTTCCGCATGGGAGTCCCGGTCGGCCCCAAAAATGTATTCCCTTCCAACATCGCCGGGCTTCCGACCTGGTACATTCTGCGGGTCAACGAAAACGGTTTCTTGGCGCGCAAACGCTCCCTGGAAATCCTGGTCTGCCTCAACCCCGCCACCTACGCCAAGGACATCGCCCGCGTTGATCCCGGCGGCGCGGTGATTTACGAATCCAGCTACGCCTTGCCCGAAAGCGCCAAAAGAAAGGATATCGCCTACTATCCGGTGCCTTTCGACCATCTGGCGGCCCGGCATATCGCGGAAGTGAAACTCAAGAAACCCCTGACCAATATGATTTACGTCGGCGTGCTGGCGGAGCTTTTGGGCATCGAGGCTTCCGCCGTCGAGGGCGCGGTCCGGCATCAGCTTCAGGGAAAAGCCGGGGCCATCCGGGCCAACCTGGACGCGATTGAATTGGGAAAAAAATATGCTAAGGAAAACCTGAAGAAAACGGATCCGTTTTTCATAGAGAGGCGGGACAAGACGAAAGGAAAAATCCTCATTGACGGGAACTCCTCCGCGGCTTTGGGCTGCCTCTTTGGAGGCTGCACCGTGGCCGCCTGGTATCCGATCACGCCGGCCTCCAGCCTCACCGAAAGCCTCATCGATTTTTTCGCGCAGCACCGCAAGGACGCCTCCGGAAAAAACACCTATTGCGTCATTCAGGCGGAAGATGAAATCGCCGCCTTGGGGGTCGTCATCGGCGCGGGTTGGGCGGGCGCCAGGGCCATGACCGCGACCTCGGGCCCCGGCATTTGCCTGATGTCGGAGTTTGTCGGGTTGGGATATTACGCTGAAATTCCGGCCGTCATTTTCGATGTCCAGCGCATCGGCCCCTCCACCGGCCTTCCCACTAGGACCGCGCAGGGAGACATCCAATTCGTTGCCACCCTGTCGCATGGGGACACCAAACAGGTGATGCTCCTCCCGGCGACGGTCCAAGAATGCTTTGAATTTTCGGTCCAAGCCTTCGATCTGGCCGAGAGGCTCCAAACCCCCGTTTTCGTCATGAGCGACCTTGACCTCGGCATGAATCTGTGGCTCACCGATCCTTTCAACTATCCTCAAAAGCCTTTTGACCGCGGCAAGGTCCTTTCCGAGGAAGAGTTAAGCCGCCGGGGCGAATTCGCAAGATACCTGGATGTGGACGGGGACGGCATCTGCTACCGGACCTATCCTGGAAATTCTCATCCCAAGGCGGCCTATCTGACCCGCGGCAGCGGCCACAACGAGCAAGCCGCGTACACGGAAGACGGCGCGGCTTACCAGAAGGTCATCGACCGGCTCAATAAAAAATTTGAGACCTCCCGGACTCTGTTGCCGGAGCCGGAGACGGATTATCGGCCCGGGGCGGCGGTCGGCATTCTCGCCTATGGCTCCACTCATCAAGCCGTGGCGGAGGCCCGGCGCATCCTTCAAGAAAGCGGCATCGAAACCAACTACCTGAGAATCCGCTCATATCCCTTCCAAAAGCGGCCGGTGGAAGCATTTTTTGAGAAATGCCGGACGGTGGTCGTCGTGGAGCAAAACCGCGACGCGCAGATGGCGCAGATTCTCAAGCTGGAGATTCCATCCGAACACGCCGCAAAAATTCGCTCCGTCCTCCATTATGACGGTTTTCCCATCCCCGCCGAAGCGCTGGTGGAAGGCATCGCGGCCAAGGCCGGCCCGACCGACGCGAGCGCGCCCGTGATCGCCGCAGGGGAAGAATGATGGCGCCTGAAACGAAGAAAAACCGCTTGGGGCTTTCCGTAGAAGCCTATTTGGGAGGCCTCTCCACGCTCTGCAAAGGCTGCGGCCACGACGCCATCACCCGCCATATCATCGAGGCTTTTTTCGACTACGGGGTGGCGCCCCACGAGGTCGCCAAGATGAGCGGAATCGGCTGCTCCTCCAAGACGGCCGGCTATTTTATGTCCCGCTCCAGCGGATTAAACGCCCTGCACGGACGCATGCCTTCCATCGCGACGGGAGCCAACGTCGCCAACCGAAGCCTCAAGGTCATCGGCATCAGCGGCGACGGCGACACCGCTTCCATCGGCCTGGGACAATTTTGCCATCTGCTGCGCAGAAACGTTTCGCTCATTTACGTCATTGAAAACAACGGCGTCTACGGGCTCACCAAGGGCCAATTCTCCGCCACGGCCGACCCCGGCTCAAAACTCAAATCCGGGACGGTCAATCCCTATGACGCCATCGACTGCGCCGTGCTCGCCATCGAGCTCGGCTGCGGCTTCGTCGCCAGGTCGTTTGCCGGCGACGGCGCCCAGGTCGTTTCTTTGCTCAAGGCCGCCCTGAGCCACCCAGGCGCGGCGCTCTTGGACATCATCAGTCCCTGCGTCGCCTTCAACAACCATGAGGGCTCCACCAAAAGCTACCCTTTCGTCCGCAAAATAGACGCCCCCCTGCATGGCCTCGATTTCACTTCCGGTTTTGCGGAAATTTCCGCGCAATATCCCGAAGGCGCCGTCCAGGAGCTTAAATTGCCGGACGGTTCCAGCCTTAATCTCAAAAAGCTCTCCCGCGACTATGACCCGACCGACCGCGCGGCGGCTTTAAGAACGCTTGAAGAATCGCGTGAAAAAGGCGAGTTGGTGACCGGATTGCTTTACTACGATGCGGGCAAGAAGGACTTTAACGCCACGGAAAATTTGACGGACACGCCGCTTTGCCGCCTGGCGGAAAAGGAGTTAAGGCCCTCCCCGGACGCCCTCCGCCGCATCATGGAGCGCTACGGTTGACCGGCCGGTGACGCGGCGGCTGAGCGGATGTGGGTTCTTAGAGAATCCGCGTCATGAGCCTTGGCCAAGGCCTCATTGAGATGAATCAGCCTCTGCAGCACGAGCTCGGCTAGGTGCTGGTCCATCGATATCATCCCGAACTTTCTTCCGGTTTCAATCGCGCTGTAGAGCAAATGCGTTTTCCCTTCCCGGATCAAACTCCCGATGGCCGAGGTCATCACCATCACCTCGCGCGCCGCGACCCTGCCCTTCCCGTCTGCGCGCGGCAGCAGAATCTGCGAAACCACCCCCCTAAGCGACGTGGCAAGCTGGATGCGGATTTGCTGCTGCTGATGCGGCGGAAAAACGTCCACGATTCTATCCACGCTGGTCGGGGCGTCCTGCGTGTGAATCGTCGCGAAAACCAAGTGCCCGGTCTCGGCCGCCGTCAGAGCCAGGGAGATGGTTTCAAGGTCGCGCATCTCGCCGATTAAAATGACATCCGGGTCTTGGCGCAGGGAATGGCGGAGCGCCTCCTGGAAAGATTTCGTCTGCTGCAGGAGCTCGCGCTGCTGGATCACGGAGAGCTTGTTTTGATAGGTGAACTCCACCGGATCTTCGATGGTGATGATGTTGCGGCGATAGCGCGCGTTGATGGCCTCGATCATGCAGGCGAGCGTGGTGGACTTGCCGCAGCCGGTGGGTCCGGTGACGAGAACGAGCCCGCGCGGATTATCGATGAGCTGGACCACCGAGGGCGCCAGGCCGAGTTCCTGCGGGCTGGGGATTTTTGACGGAATCACGCGCATGACGGCGGCCAGCCCGTTTTGATGGACGTAGCAATTGAGGCGGAAGCGCGAGAGATTGGGAACCGCGAAAGAGCAATCCAGCTCGTAGGCCTCCTCGAATCTGGCGCGTTGATTTTCAAGGAGCACCGAATAAGCCAGCCGCTTCGTTTCTTCCGGGCTTAAAGGCGCCAGGCCGGGCATCGGGTGCATCTCTCCGTGCAAGCGCATCATCGGAGGCTTGCCGACGATTAAATGCACGTCGCTGGCGCCCATCTGGACGGCGGCTTGAAGAATTGAGAGCATGTCGGCCATTTTTCTCTCCAGGACTCCGGCGGTTTTGGGCGCTGCCTTACAGCCGCGAGCCTTGCGACTGCGACTTCAAACGGCGGCGCAGCGCCTCTTCCTGCTCCTGCTCTGATTTGGCCAGAGCCGAGCTTAAAAACTTGCTCACGGCCGTCACCAAGCGGCCTATCGCGTCATGCAAAATCGCCTCATCGCTTGCGGCGCGAGAGAGAAGAAGGTATCCCTTGATCGAGCTTTCGGGGCCGGTCAGAAAAACTCGGCAAGTGGCGTCATCGAGCCAGTGCGCGCCGCGCGGCCTTTGACCGGCGTCAACGCCCGGCGCGGCGCCTCTTGCGCCCTCCTCGCTCGGCCGCCGTTGGGCCAGGGTCGCGGAGTCGGGGCCCTGCGCCGATACTAAGTCCATCTCCTCGTTGAAAGGATTGTAAAGAAAGGCCGCGACCGACCAAGCTCCCTCCAGATGCTCCAGCAAATGCCCGCATACCGCGGCGGTGAGCTCCTTGGGGGCCAGGTTTTTCTCCAGCAGCATGCCGCTTAAATCGTAGAGCATCACCAAGTGCCGGGTGGTTTCCTTCAGCCGAACGGACAGGATTTGGAGCATCTCCATCAGCAGGCCGCCGCCCGCTCCCTGCTCGGCCTGGAGCCAGAGCAGCATGTCCGGCTGGTCCAGCTTAAAAATCACGGCATCGCTCAGCGCGACCACCCGCGCCGTGCGCGATTTCTGCCCGGACAGCGCCATCTCGCCGAAAAACTCGCCCGAACCCAGCACCGCCAACTCCTGGGACCCTTGCCCCGAACCCCTGGACTTCTCGACCCGGACCTTGCCCCGCGCAACGATAAAAAGGCTCTCGCCCGTCTCTTTTTCCTCAATCACGGCGGAGCCTTCGGCATAGATCTCCGCCTGCAAAATCCGGGCAAATCCCTCGGCCTGGGAACGGCTGAAGCTCCGGAACAAGGACATTTTTAAAAGGCAATCTGTTTTTTCCGCTTCCGTCATCTTTTCAGGACCGTCCGGCGCGCTGCCGCATGTGGGGTAAGTCTACATGTTTTTTAAAATCGTGCAAAGCGATGGCCTCGCCCAAGAAGCCGCCCTTGGCAAAAACGTTGCAAAGATTTTAGTTTATGCCGAACCCATTCGCCCATCTCTCAGGGAGACTCCGCTTTAATGCCGCGGCTCGAAAATCTTAGGGCCATCAACAA
>JACQRQ010000084.1 GCA_016206405.1 Elusimicrobiota bacterium
GAGGTGACGCAGAAGCTGGCCGAGGGGGAATTCGAGAATCTCCCTTGGCGCCGGCGTATGCTTGTCCGGATGCATCTATCGATGTGCGAACACTGCCGCCGATTCGCGCGCCAGCTTGGCCTGATCTCGCAGGCGCTCCGAAATATGTGGAAAGGAAAGCCGGACCCGGGCACGCTGGACGCGGCCAAACACCGCATCCTCGCCCGGCTCCGACACCTATAAGCATTTTCACTTTCAAAATTTGACAATGTCAGTGAAGTCGGGCATAATTAAAAAATGAACTCAGCGAGAGCCTTTGGCGCGATTCTCGCCCTTTCGGTTGCTTTGGCCTCCCCGCTGCATTGCTTGGCGGAAGTTGTCAATGCGTCTCCTCAAGCGGCATCTTCATCCGATGCTCCCGCCAACACTCCCGAGTTGTGTACCGCGTCTCATTGCCAGTCGCATGCCGCTCTACTGCCGGCAACTCCGGACATGAGAGGGAGCGATTCCCGTCCCTATTTTTTGTCCAGCGAAATTCATCGCAACTGGTTTGACTGCCGCGGCACGCCTTCTCAACGGACGCTGGGGCCCCCCCGAGATCTCGGACATCCAGCCGTCGCTGCAACTTCCATCTGGGCCGTGCCGCTTTTGATTTAATCCCTCCGCATGGGTCGGCGAACGCCGCCCTTTTTTCCTTAAGCCCGCGTTGTCGCAGTTTGTTTATTCCCACTGCCTAATTGAGGCGGAGGTGCCTGTCTAGGAGAGTTATGAAAATTGTGCGCTCTGCAATTTCTAATCCGTATGCCGTCGCCGTCGCGGCGATGATGGTTCTCATTTTGGGCGCCGTGTGTCTGACGAGACTCCCCAAGGACATGCTTCCGGTGTTTAAGACCCCGGCGGTCCAGATATTGACCTTCTTGGATCGTGCCATGGAAGCACATCCGGAGGTTGCGGCCGCAAAGTCAAAACTTGAACGCGCCAAAGCGAACCTTGTCGCGGGCAATGGAGAGGATTGGCCTATTCTGTCAGCGGTCGGAAGCGCCGGGGCGTTGTCCAAGACCAGCCTCGTCCCGAAACAAGAGTGGAGCGCCGCCGTCGGAATCCGGCTTCCGCTCTTTGAAGGCTTCAGGATTTCCGCGGCGCAGCAGGCGGCGGCCGCAGAGATTCAGTTGGCTGAAGCTGAGCTTGCGCGGATCAAGATATCGCTGTCCAGGGAGATCAAGAACGCCTACGCCATCATGGAGGGCTCGCGGGAAAAACTCGCGTACTTGCAGGAGCAACTGGGGCACGCGGACCGGGCCTACCGCCTGGCTCGGCGGCGTTACCTCGAAAAGAGCGGCGCTCTGAGCGACTTAAGGGACGCCCAAACCGCTTATTTTCAGGTCTCGGAAAGGGACATAGGCGGGCGATACGAGTTTTACCGGGCGGCTCGCAAGTTGAAAGTTTTGACCGGAGAAGGTGACTAAGTGTAACAAGGTGGATATAATGACTACTCAACCTGGAACGGACGCCCTGCGGCCCGGCGCTAGAACCCGCGGCGCTGGAAGGCGCGGACAAAAAGCCATGGCCGGATTTCGGCGTCGGTAAATCCGGCCTGAAGCCGGCCAGGTATCCGGCTGCCATGAGGAGAGCTGAACATGAGGCCTGTAGTCCTAAGCATCACGCTGTTGATTTTTTGCGGCGGTTCCACCGGCAATGCGCAGGCCGAAACGACTGCCCAGGAAGGCGGCGCTCAGTTCCTGGAGCAGAGGCTTGAAGCCCTGGAGAATTGGAAGGCGGAACAGGAGAGGACTCCCGTTGGAACGTTCCTTGGAAAACAGAAACTTGGGCTGCTTCTGCAGATCAAAGCCTTCCATGACGAGACTTCCGGAGTCAACGATGCGTTCAAAGGGCGTCGTGCCGAGATGACGCTGTCCGGCGACATCCTGGCCGACAAGGTTTCCTACGGCCTGAAGATAGATCCGTTTCTGACCGGCAACATCACCAAGGACGGCTTCATCGCTTTGAGCTATGTCCCGTATGCCGACGTACAGTTCGGGCAGTACAAATTCCCCCAGAGTTTGGAGGGGCGTTGGAGTTCCGGGGACCTTGATTTTATCGAGCGTTCCGTCGTAACGGGAACCTTCGGGGACAAGAGGGACTTTGGCGTCCAGCTGGGTAGCACAAAGATCAAGTTGCGGGATATCCGATGGGAGTACGGCGTCGGTGTCTTCAATGGCTCCGGGCAGAACACGGCAGAAAACAATGAGAACAAGGATTTCGCCGGACGTCTGGGGGTAGAGTGGCATGGGCTTTGGGCAGGTATCAACGGGCTTTCGGGAAGGCAGCCGACTGGGTATCGTAGCCGCTTCGGCGGAGAGCTCAGGTATGTTCTTGGCCCCGCGAAGCTCCAAGCGGAGTACCTGACCGGCAGGACGGAAAGGACCAC
Source organism: Elusimicrobiota bacterium (assembly GCA_016206405.1). GTDB lineage: Bacteria > Elusimicrobiota > Elusimicrobia > O2-12-FULL-59-9 > O2-12-FULL-59-9 > O2-12-FULL-59-9. Next base: position 2,408 of record JACQRQ010000084.1, read on the forward strand.
GGCAAGTCCAGCCAGACAACACGGGTATTATGTCCTGGCGAATTGCGTCTGGAAGTTTCTGCGCCCAGGCCTCAGATGGGAATCGTGGAATCCGGACCGTGACACGACAGGAAGCCGCCAGGACGCGCTTACGTCTGGGCTGGATTATCTTCTGACCGCAGACAGAAAAAATAAATTGTCGATTAACTTCACGAAAAGAATTGAAAGTGGACCTCCGGTCGCCAACGATGAGTGGTCTCTGCAAGCCCAGGTTTCCTTTTGACTCGCATCTGCGCGTCATTGTGCGTTGTAACATTTTGGGGTCTGAATGGACTTATTTGGCGGGAAACATAAGGTGGCAATCTTGGGAGCGGCGGCCCTTGCGGCCGGGGTTTTTCTTCTGTCCGCACGCGGCCGTGGCGCGGACGAAGGAGAACCATACGCAAACATCGTCAACGTCCCAGCTCCGGCGTGGACGGTGCAGGGCTGGATCAACTCCAAGCCTCTGACCTTGGAAAAGCTGCGGGGCAAGGCCGTGCTGATACGATGGTGGACGGGTCCGGGCTGCCCCTATTGCGCGCCTTCGGCGCCCACGCTCAACGAGCTGTTCCACCGCTACAAGAATCGCGGGCTCGTGGTGATCGGCTTCTATCACCACAAGTCGCAGGAGCCGCTTCGCGCCGGGGACGTTTCCCGGCTGGCCAAGGAGATGGGCATGGATTTCCCCGTAGCCGTCGACGCCGGATGGAGGACTTTGAGGCGCTATTGGCTGGACCGCGTGGAAGGAGAGCCGTGGAC
>JACQRQ010000085.1 GCA_016206405.1 Elusimicrobiota bacterium
GAGGCGCGGCGGGGCGAGTCATGTTCCGCGAGTTCCTGAAGCCCGCCTTGGAGCAATGGGACCTTTCGCTCACTGGGCTCCAAGCGGAGCAATTGGAAGCCTACGCTCAAGCCGTGCTCGACTACGGCAAAAAAACGAACCTCACTTCCGCCAAAAACAAATCCCAAATTCTGCGCCCCCACCTTCTGGACGGCTTGGCCTGCCTGCCCGTCCTTAAATCCATTTTCGCCGGGCGCGCCGAGTTCCGCCTGGCCGACGTCGGAGCCGGAGCGGGATTTATGGGAATCACCCTCAAAATTTCCCAGCCTCAGATGCATCTGACTTTGGTGGAAAGCGCCTACCGAAAGTTTCAGTTTTTAAGCAACGTCGTCGCGGAGCTCAAGCTGGCCGGCTGCCGGGTTTTATGGAAGCGCGCCGAAGATTTGCGCCCGCCGGACGCGGACTTTGACGCCGTCGTGGAAAGGGCGCTGAGCCCGCTGCCGCGGGCCATGGACACGTGCGCGCCGTTGCTGCGCCCGGAGGGATTTTTCTTGGCCTACCAAAGCCGGCTGTCGGAGGAGGCCATGCAAGAGATCCGGCGCCATAGCCTGCATTCCTTGGAATTGAAGGAAATCAAGAACTACGCCTTTCCGGGCGGCGGAACTTCCCGGCAGCTTTTGGTGTTCCAAAAGCGGATTTAACAGAAACAGCGCCGTCAGGAGGCCGATCATGCAGCTTCTCAACCGGTATTTCTTCCCTTATGCCGCATTCTTGATCTTGACCGCGATCTATTGCGTGGAGCCGGACCGCCGGACCACCGCGCTTTCGGTCGGAGTTCTGCTTCTGTCGGCCGCCGTCAATCATTGGTTCGTCCGTTATTCCTATCGGATCGTCCGCTGGACCCGATTTCTGAGGGCGGCGCAAGTTTGGCTCAACTACGTTTGGAGCGTGCCGCTGGTGTATCTTCTGGGAGGATGGTGGGCGCCCATGTGGCTGCTGTTGGCCATGGCGCCGGCGACGGCGGCCATGTTCCAAAGCCGGCGGCAAACCCTGCTGACGGCCATGCTCTCCGCCCTGACGCTGCTGGCCCTGTATTGGTATCGCGGCGTCGAAGGCCCGGTCGCCTGGGGCCAGGCGCTGGTGCACGCCAGCTTCATCATCGTTTTCAGCATGCTCATCCATTCGCTCAACCAATTGGCTCTGCGCCTGAGGGACTCCAGAATCTAATAGATGGACATCATTTTTCGCTTGCGCGCCGTCATATGGATGCTGATTCTCGCCCTTTGGCTGAGCTTGGTCTTTGAATTTCTTCGGACCGACCTGGCCACCCCCGCTCCGGAAATCCATTGGCTGCCCCCGGCGCTCCAGGCTCGCCGGGAACTTGAGTCCGCCCCGCCGCCCCTGCCCAGCGCCGAATTGCCTATGAGGGAAGAGTTTCCGGGAACCGAAGCGCTTCAGCATGCCTCCCAAGCCGCGGCTTCCCCCGAAACTCCCTCCGGGCTTCCGAAGGGGTTCGTCGTCTCCAGGACCGAGCATTTCATCATTTACCACGATCCGGGGGAGCCGACCCTGGAGCGCTTCAATACTTTTCTGGAGGAGCTGCATCAGAGCATGATGCTCGACTTGATGCATTTTTCTCCATGGGCCAGAAGCCAGTCCATCGTCATCTTTTTTTTTCCCGACCAAGACGCCTATAGGCGCTACACCAAGCGCCCCGTCTGGTCCGGCGGCTCCAGCTCGGTCCAAAAAAGAACCGTCTTCATCTATAAAAGCAGGGACATCCGGGGTATTTTGGCCCACGAGCTCTGCCATATCTATTTCGACGGCTTTTTTGGAAAAGGCGAGGATCTTCCCCTGTGGCTGAGCGAAGGCATGGCCACGCTGCTGCAGGTGGACAGGGGATTGGCGGCGCCGGGCTGGCTCAAGTCCAATCTCGACAATCTTGCCGACGGCGGCGGCTTCGAGCTGTCTCAATTCGTGGATATCAAAGACACCTCCAATTCGCGCGACGACGTCGTCCGGCTCTGGTACGCTCAGGCCTACAGCTTGACGCGCTTTTTGCTGCGCAGCCAGCGCGGCAACCAGTTCTACCGGTTCTGCCGCAATCTCAAAGAGGGAGAAGACCTGGTCCGCGCCATGTACCTGGCGTACGGCATGCCCTTCAACAAGCTGACCTCCCTGGAATTTGTCTGGCGCTACGATCTCAAGACCCGGAAATTGACCGCCTCCGCGCCGGCGCGGAATTTTGAAGGGGAATAGTGTCGAAAGGCCTCGTTTTTGCTATAATAAAAGGCCTTATTAACAGATGGCTCTGCGTCCAATCGGACTTAAAGGAGATTGAATGGTTAACATTTCGATGAAGTCGATGCTGGAGGCCGGAGTGCATTTCGGACACCAAACGCGCCGCTGGAATCCGAAAATGGCGAAGTTTATTTACGGCGAGCGCAACAACATTCATATTATCGATCTTCAGAAGACCGTCAAAGAAGCCAAGAAAGCCTACAATTTTGTCCGGGAAACCGCCGCCAACGGCGCCAAGTTCCTTCTGGTCGGAACGAAGAAACAGGCTCAGGAGATCGTCCGCAGCGAGGCGGAGCGCTGTGGGGAAGCCGCCGTCTATGAAAAATGGCTTGGCGGAACCCTGACCAACTTTCTGACCGTCCGCCGCTCGGTGGGACGATTGGAGGAACTGGAACGCTGGCAAAAGGACGGCCTTTTCGGCGTTTTATCCAAAAAGGAAGTCAGCCGCCTCTCCAAAGAGATGGCCCGCTTAAAAAAACTCCTTTCGGGGCTGCGGCAACTGACGAGCCTGCCGCAAGTGCTCTTCATCATCGATCCGGTGGAAGAAGACCTCGCCGTTTTGGAGGCGATCAAGCTCAATATCCCCATCGTGGCGGTGTGCGACACGGATTGCGATCCCGACATGATCACCTATCCCATCCCCGGCAACGACGACGCCGCCCGCTCCATCAAGCTGTTTTGCGGGCTGATTGCCGACACGATTTTGGAGGGCAAGAAAGATTTTGAGAGGAAATCGACCGGCCAAGACAGCGCCGAGGCCGCCTTCACCGACGGCGTTTCCGTTCTGCCCGCGGAGGCCGAGGGCGCCGACGCCCCTCTGCCGGAAACGCCGGAGCCCGCGGAGAACCCCTCCGCCGTCCAGCCTTAGGGCTTGGGCTTAAACCCCGTTCTCATAAAGGAGTTCTCACATGGTTACCAGCGAATCTATTGCGAAACTTAGGGCGCAGACCGGCGCCGGCATTATGGACTGCAAAAGCGCCCTCACCGAGGCGAAGGGCGACGAAGCCAAAGCCATCGAAGTCCTCCGCAAGAAAGGGCTCGCCGACGCCCAAAAGCGCTCCGGCCGCCAAGCCAAAGAAGGCCTGATCTACAGCTATATCCATCCCGGCAGCAAAGTCGGCGCCATGATCGAAATCAACTGCGAGACCGATTTTGTGGCGCGGACCGGCGATTTCAAGAATTTAGCCAAGGAGTTGGCCATGCAGGTGGTCGCCACCTCGCCCAAATGGATCCGGCGCGAAGAGGTCCCCACCGCCGTCATCGGCAAGGAAATGGAAATTTACTCCAAGCAGGCGGAAAACGAAAAGAAGCCGGCGCAGGTGATCGCCAAGATCGCGGAGGGACGCCTGAGCAAATATTATTCCCAATTTTGCCTGCTGGAGCAGCCGAGCATCCGCGACAGCTCCGGCAAAACGAAGGTGGAGTCCTTGATCGGCGAACTCGCCGGCAAGCTAGGCGAGAACATCACCCTGCGGAGGTTTGCGCGCTTCGAGCTCGGAGAAGAATAATCTTTCATCGCCTCCGTTGATGAAATATAAAAGAGTCCTGCTGAAACTATCCGGCGAATCGCTCCAAGGCAAGGAGCATTACGGCATTTCATCGGACGCTCTGCTTTTCGCCGCCAACGAGATCAAAAAGGCCTGGCGCAAAAAAATCCAGATCGCGATCGTCCTCGGGGCCGGGAACATCTGGCGCGGCGCCGAGCACACCGGCGCCATCGAGCGCGTCACGGCCGACAACATGGGCATGCTGGCCACCATCATCAACGCCCTGGCCCTGCAGGACATGCTGGAACACCTGGGCGTGCCGACCCGCGTGCAAACCTCCATCGAAATCACGAAATTGGCGGAGCCGTATATACGCCGGCGGGCCATCCGCCACCTGGAAA
>JACQRQ010000086.1 GCA_016206405.1 Elusimicrobiota bacterium
ACAGCCGCGATGCCGTCACGACCACCACCGAAGGCGAATACCTGGAGGTTTTCGCGGAAACCTCCCCCAAGAGCCTGGGCTCCGCCTTCAGCTACCAAATCTACGGCATGGACGGAAGAATTTTTATCCCCAATAAAGGCAGCGACAAGACCGTCACGGCCGCCCGCCTGAAAATCCAGCAGCAGACGGGCGACGGGATTCCTTTTTACGCCTTATCGGACCTGGGCGGCAAATTCAGCCTGCGGGGCTACGGCGAAGGGCGCTTCGTGGACAAAGGCCTGCTGACCTTCGAGGTCGAGCAAAGATTCCGTTTTCAGCAGCTCAACCTCATGAATATCAAGACCGATTTTGAGATAGACCCGTTTCTGGAGATCGGCTCCATATTCCCCAGAATGGGAACCATCCATTTCCGGGACCTGCGCCCCGTCGCCGGCGTCTCCATCCGCGCGGTGGCCCGCCCCCAAGTGGTGGGCTCCTTCGACCTGGGCATCGGCGACGAAGGCGCCGTCGTCTTCATGGACGTGGATTATTCGTTTTAAAAAGGCAGTGATACAGTGGTAAAGTGGTAGAGTGGTAAAGTGACGGAGTGAGGCGCTCCCAAAGGCATTGATTTATTTCGATCAGCCCCCTATACTATTTCGGTCGCCATCGCGGGGCATCCCAGCCATGACTTGGCGCCCGGAACGCTGAGTGCTACAGCCCAAGGCTCTGCTTGAGCCTATTTAGCTGCTCCTGACGTTTTCCCGCATCCATCTTTCGGATATTCTGGAGCTTCCATTGGATCGCGGGCAGCTTGTCGGCGCCGGGCACATCAATCAATTTCCAATCGGGCTCTCCCGTCTTGATCGAAACAAGAAACGATTTCTCCGAGTGGGTAATATCTGTTTTTAAGAGCGCGATCAGCCGTTCTCTGGCCTCCGTGAGCTGGTCGAGCGTGACGTTTTCGTCCGTCATTCCCCGAAATGAGTCATCGAAGAGCGTCTTGATGTCCTCTCTGCTCGGGTCGATGACTTCATGCATTGGCCTGGGATGTCCGGCCAGGTAGACGATGAAAGCTTTCCGAATCTCCGGCGTGACGCCTTCGTTCTCGAAGAGGACCTTGACGTCGAAGAGGTCGCGTGGATGCTGTCGACCTAGGGCGGCGCATATTTTGCCCCCGTATAGGTCGGCGCCGGCAACCGTCACGATGGAGGCGGACAAATCGAAGGTCTCGACGACTCTCTTCGATACGGTGCGCTTTGTCGGCACGCTCACGGTTCCTCGGATGACGAAGTTGGGCTCGACTTTCACCGTCCCGCCCGGCCCTTTGACGAACAGTTTGGATGTCATGCCTTGGACGGCGCCTTCTTGAACGGAAAATCCGCGTCCCAGGCCGCGGAGAGCGTCCGCCTTGATTCTCTTGAGCGCTGCGCTGATTGCGGAGAGCGCTTCTTCTCTGGAGTTGATCGGCAGATAAACCAAGTCGATGTCCACGGACAACCGCGGCATGTCGCGCACGAAGAAGTTAATCGCCGTGCCGCCTTTCAGCGCGAAGCAACCCTCCTTGGCCACAAACGGCAAGACGCGGAGCATGATCCGCGCCTGCTCAACGTAGGCGGCGTTCATGGCGGCATCTGCTCCTTGTCGGGCCTCTGAAACGGCACGCTTATCTGATACTTTTGATCGAAGTGCCCGCCCTTGACCAGAAGGCGTTTACCCTTTCCAAGATCGACCTTCTTGAGGTCCACTTCCGGCAGCCACGGATGTCCGCATATCTCCGCCAGAAGCAGGAACAGCCGCTTGGCTTTGACCGAACGGCAGTTCTCCAGCAACCGCTGGACGAGTTCGGGGCGCAAAGTGGCCAGACCTTCCATCAAGAGTCGGGCTTCCTCGAAAGCTTGGCTTCCCGGCAGTTGGTCGAGGAATTCGAGCATCGCGCGCTCGGGGGCCGAGAGGCGTATCGAGTAATCGTCCATCTGTTTTTTCGTCAAACCCAAATCCGGACTCGCTTGGAAGAGGTTCGTCGCGGTATACCGGGGCCGATCCTCCCAATCGCGTTTTTGAAACCACGCCGGCGGCCTGACCTTGGGAAGTCCGAACAGCCATATGGACCGGCCTTTGCCCATCGGTATGTAGTGGGCGTAGCCCTGAAGTTCGAGGGCGGTCTTGGCCCCAGCGTGTATTGGCAAGTTGAGCTGCTGCTGCATCGCATAGAGCGCCCCGGTCCAATCCACATTTTCGTTGAGGCGCGCGTACGCCCCTCGGCCTATGCGCCGCAGCCAATGAAAGCGGCAGTAGCGGTCCGTGAGTTGGCGAGATATGCCCTGCCCATCCAGCCAGGCTTGAACGGCGACCGCTCCCTTCGGCCATTTGCTGAGGAGTTCCGAAAGCTTACCTTGCTGTTGTGCGGGGTCGTTCATAGTGAGTTTATTTTAATTACTATATGTCTATCTAAGATAGTCAAACTAAGCAATATTCAAGCCACATAAGTCCATGTGTTTAAATATATCGTAACTTGACAATCTACGATTGTCAAGCAGAAATATTATTGAACTTATTTTTGGTGGGAATCTATTGAAATTCTGAAGGATATGCTGTTGCGGCCTAAATAAAGTGTGGCGCTCCAGATTCTGTCCTCAGATTAATATTCCAGTAAAATATCTGGAATATTTGTGCATATATATTCTAGATAAATGTATTGACAAATTCCTGGGAGCTGGTATAATAAATATGGGGTGACGCGATGCCGCGGACGATAAGCCATACAAAGGAAACGCTCCTTCGGATTCAGGAAAAACTCCGGCGGGAAAGCGCCCTCTCCATCCATGATCGCCTCGAATTCCTCAAGGCCCATTTCGGGGTTAGCATGAAGGATCTCGCGGACATCATTGGGGTTGATGAGAAGACCCTTGGAAATTGGAAGCGCCTAGGGGTGGTGGGGCCCAGGGATTCTTTTCGCCTCGACCTTGTTTATGAGATCGTCGAGGCCGCCCGCGGCGTCCTTAAGCCGGGGAAGGAGCATCTCTGGTACAACACGCCTAATCCGGCGCTGGGAAATTATACCCCCGTAAACCTTCTTAAGGATCCACAGGGACTACGGGACGTAAAAAACGTGCTCGAACGCAGGAAATGGGGCCTTCCCGCTTGATTCCTCCGCACCGATATCGAGCTATTGTCGGAAGTCTAGCGCGGGACGAAGCCGCCTTCCCCAAGATAGAGGTAAACCGCTTATTTGTCCGCGCGTCGCCGGTGAAGTTCGTCCACGCCATCGCGGATAATGGACCCAGTTTCCGCAATGAGAAGGCGCGCTACAACATTCCCAATTCTTTCAGCGCGCTCTATCTCGCGGATTCTGATGAAACGGCTATTGAAGAAGCGCGCCCAACCGATTCTACCGCTGGGCGGAGCGTCGAACCGCTGGTGCTTGCGCGCTTTCATGTGAAGTTGCCCCGTGTTTGCGATCTAACGTCGGAAGATGCGCTGGAGCGGCTCGATCTTTCGTCGGAAGACTTGCGCAAACAAGCCTCAGAGGATGACGATCATTTGATGCCGCGCTCCCTTGCGCTCTACTGCAAAAAGAAGCTCCGCGCCAACGGCCTCCTCACGTCATCGGCGACGTGTGAAGGGAAAAACTTGGTTATTTTTCCGGACCGCCTCATGTTAAATTCCGTTCTGCAATTGCGATCCGTGCGCCGCATCCGCCAAGCTCGAACAAGATAAATGTCCCGCCTGTTGCCCAATGGCGTATATTCGACAGTGGTAAAGTGGTAGAGTGGTAGAGTGGTAAAGTGTTTTAGCCGCGCCGATTTAGGCGCCTTCTCGCCCTCTAATGCTATAATGTGTCCCGCACAGGCCGGCTCCGCCGCGAAGCCGTCCGCGCAAGGCCCGCCGCACTATGCCGCGAGAGCCTATTGCAATATTTTCTCGCAACCCACTCAACTATCGGGCCCTTCAAAATGAAATGAAGCCGGGTAGTCGCGTAAAATGATTCCATGCCGGTAATCAGTCGTTTTTTCGGGATTATCATTGCCATTTATTGGCGTGACCATGCGCCGCCGCACTTTCATGCAAAGTACGGCGGTCAAGAGGCCGCCGTTGATATTAGAAATGGAAAAGTTTTAAAGGGGATGCTGTCAAAACGCGCGCGCAAGCTTGTTGAAGAGTGGCGCGGTCTTCGCAGGAATGAATTGATGCAGGATTGGGAACTGGCCGGAGAAGGAAAGCCTCTTCACTATATTTCCCCGTTGGAGTAAAAAATGATTCCTCATATTATAAAGGCTCGATACAAAAATTCCTATCGCATTTGGCTTAAGTTTGATGATGGGGCGGAAGGAATTGTCGACCTCGAGGGCGAGCTTTCAGGGGAGATATTTGAACCCCTGAAAGAGCTTAAGAACTTCCGGCTGTTTCATGTTGATCCCGAACTGGAAACGCTCGTCTGGGAAAATGGAGCCGATCTCGCTCCGGAATTCCTGAGAGAGCATCTTATTGTCAAGACCCGTCGACGCGCTGCAGCGGACTCCAAAAAGCGGCGCCGCTGAGCTCAAACGTTCGCCGGAAGCGGATTGGGTAAAATTGCCGCCAAAATGAGCAAACAAGAGGTGCGCATGTTCGGACTGGGCAAGAAGCAGGTGACCCTTCAGGAGCTAGCGGAGGTTCTTTACGACTTTGCCGTGGAATTTACAGAACTCATGGCCAACCGGGAACTTGTCAAGGAAGCTTCTCCCTACAAGGGCGGTGACAGACAACATTTCATGCATGAATGGCTGATAATGATGTTTTGGGTGATGCATCGTATCCCGTGCGGGTGCGCAAAGGAGCCCCTGATGGCGGCGATCTTCAAGACTTACTTCGCGGTCAACGGGATCATGCAGAGCAAGGTGAGCGCTGTCGCCGAACAGAAGCTAATCATGTTGCGCCTCACCGAGTACGACAAGGCATTCGATCCTGCTGCCGGGGGGCAACAGTTTTTTCTCGGAGGGCTGATAACAAAGAATCTTCTTAATCGCGAAACCCCAGTCGTCAACGCCATGACGTCCTTTGAGACTGTCACTCATGTCCTGCTGCTCATGAAGGAGGTCAAGGAGATATGCGACAAATACAAGGTCATCGGCTAGACTTGCTCTGGCTAACTTAGCGCTTCTGCCGCCGCACGCAGAACGAACGAATAGCGCGTGCGGCAGAGCGTGGGGTTAGACACATTATCTTGAAATGAGCTCCGACAATCGACATGCCCTCGGCGTCTTGGGGGAACAGCTTATTGCGCTCCCAATTGAAGCGCATCTCCTGGACGACCTGATATTGATAGAACGGTGTAGGATATTCCTCGATAATATTCTTCGTTTTTGGCAGAGGCACAAAGCAGGGATTCCCTCAGTCGATGCACTTACTACTATCATTTCACATGACTATCATCATGTTATGAAGACAGGTTCCCGGGAAGTACGCCATTTGATCAACATCATGGCGGCGAACCGGGAGGAACTCATGAAGGTGAAGGCAGGCCTGCCGACCGATTCCGCCCTCGCAAAACTCGAAACAAAAGAGATTGAACCATTACTTTCCGAAGGATTGACGATTGATCGCCTTATCAGCACCACTATTAATGATCAACTTGCTACGTTCGAGCACCAGCTCAATCGATTGCGGAAGGCATCGGTCAAGCTTTGGGACCATTCGGCAGCAGACTCTTCAGTGATCCCTAAAGGTATATTTGTATTCATTTCACACGCCACCAACGATAAAGATCTCGCGGTCAAAATTTCCAAAGAGCTTGAATCCATTGGCATTGCGACATGGCGGGATGACAAGGATATTATTGGTGGGGACTCCATCCCCACAGAAATTAGCAAAGGACTAGAGAAAGCGACTCACTTCGCCATGCTGTATACCAACAAATCAAAGGACCGTGCCTGGGTCAAAACTGAATCGGAAACCGCTCTTATGCTGCGCGAACAGAGCGGCAAGCCCAAAATCATTCCTTTGCTTCTCGATGGGCTGCGACCCCCTACGATTCTCGGAAATATCAAGGGCATTTCTTTCGAACAATTTGAACCGGGCATTACCGCCCTCTGGAAAAGCCTTGGTGTGCCTGCTAGTTCCAGAATTTCACTCGATATCCTTTTTAAGTTTCAGAAAAGAGCACGCCAAGCGCTCGAGCAAGTTCAGTCCTGCCACCAATCTGATAAATGTCTAGAAATCGATGATCCGACCTTCGATGAACTTGAGGATCTTGAAACTTACTTCGCCACATTCCCAATTTTGGGAAATGAAAAGACATATCGCCGCTTCAAGTGGACAATGGTTTCCTGGCCGACACAGAGACCAGAGGAAATTCGACCAACTTTTGAATCGGAGTTCTATTCTTATCGACGTGCTGCAATCGCAGGCTGTTGCCTGCTAAAGTCAGTAGGTGCTATCGCAGAGCAACTGCTTAAAATTGTCGAGAGAATTGAAGGAAAACCGCTCCCGCAATCGATTTCCGGCGGTTCTGCTTGAATCGCAAGGGAAGGGGGCCGCCCATTAGGAATTCGGGGCCACCATACATAATTCAAGGCCGCTTAGACATAAAGAATGAATGAGGGCGGTGGTTCAATGTCGGCAACCGACGAATTTTTCATCCATGATTTTCAAGGGGGAGGCCGGCGGGATTTGCCCGTAGGCCCCCGTAGCGGAGGGGTGGCTCCGCCGACTTCCCGTCGGTGGAGGGGAACCACGGGAGGGTTCCCCACGGGGCCCGGGGGCTCTCGGGCAAACCCGGCGGCAGGCCCCCGTATGAAGAATTCTTTTTGTTTTTTATCCGTACTGGTATTGGACGCCGAAGCCGCCGTTGGGCCAGTCGCATTTGATGTTCTGGAAAGGGCAGATCATCCGGCAGGCGCCGCACTCGATGCAGTTTTCGTAGGCCACGAGGATTTTTTTGGAGTGCTCCTCCCACTCGTACACCTTGGCGGGACAGACGGTGGCGCAGGGCTTGTCGGGGCACTGGCTCGCGCAAATATTCGGGTCCCCGATGGAGATGTGCGTCTCCGGGCCTTTCTTATAGGTGAGAAGCCCCAATTTCGCCTCAACCGTCTCTTTCATAAATTTAGCTTCGCGTCCTCAGGCGCGGTCAAATGGCCAGCCGCTTTCCAAGCTTGAGCATCATCCACGCGTCCTTGGCCAAGTCCACGGCGCCGCGCTTCTGAATCATCGAAAAGGCCTTGCCCAAGTGGCCCTTTTTGGGCTGCCCATCCACCGTGAATCGCAGATGCGCCAGGTCGCAGGCCAGCTTGGGATAAAAATCAAGAAAACCGCTGCGGGCCTCGACCCAGGCTTCCACGTCCTGGACTTCCTCAAGGTCCGGCCAGAGGTAGCTCTCTTTGAGCTTGTCCTCATACGCCGAGAGCTTGGCGGCGGAAAAATCGCCGGCCTTTTTGGCCTCGATGACCGTTTCGGCCGCCAGCTTGCCGGCCGTCATGGCCATATTGGATCCCTCACGAAAAGCGGGGTTGACCATCTGGGCCGCGTCGCCCGCGATCAAAAAACCGTCGGTGTAGAGCGGAGGCATCGAGCGCATTCCTCCCTCAGGAATCAAGTGGGCGGAATACTCCAAGGTCTTTGAGCCCGCGATGAGCCGCCGCACGAAGGGATGCTGCTTGATGGCTTCCAGATGCTCCGAGGGACGAAGCCCCTTTTTCTGGTAATCGGTCAATTTGCAGCCCACGCCCAAAGACAAAGTATCCTTGTTGGTGTAGAGAAAAACGTAGCCGAGCATGCCCTGGGTGAGGGCGCCGAACATCTCGGTGGTCGCGCCTTCGCCCTTCTCCAGGTTGAAGCGGTCCTCGATGACCCCGGCGGGCAGCGATAAAATCTCCTTGGCGCCCAGCGCCACTTCCGAGGGCTTGAGCTCGTCGATCAATCCCGCCTTCTGGGCCAAAATGGAGTTGACGCCGTCGCAGGCGATCACGCACGGCGCCAAGAGCTCGTCGCCGTCGCCGGTCTTGACGCCGCAAATCTTTCCGTCTTTGCGCGCCACGTCCCGGACCGTGACGCCCGTGTAAATCTCCGCTCCCGCCTCCTCCGCTTTTTTAGAAAACCACTGGTCGAAGCGCACGCGGATGATGGTGTAGCAGTTGTGGGGCTCCTTCAGGTATTTCTCGGATTTATAGCCCACGCTCACCCATGAGTCCTCCGTGGCGATCACCGTGCGCTGCTCCGTGATGGGCCTTTCAAGAGCGGCCTGGGGGTCTTTCCAGAATTCAGGCAGCACCTCGGCGAGCTGGTGGGTGTATAGGACCGCGCCCTGCACGTTTTTGGCCCCGGGATAGGCCCCGCGCTCCAACACGACGACCGAGAGCCCGGCCTTGGCCAAGGTGATGGCGGCGCTGATGCCCGCCGGCCCCGCGCCGACCACGATGCAGTCGAAATTCATCTCGTCGGACACGCTCAGGTCCCCTGTCCCTCGCCGGTCTCGGGTTTTTTCTCCGGTTCCGCGCCCGGCCTCGCGCCTAAAGCCTCCTGCACCTTTTGAACCAATTCATCGCCCGTAAACGGCTTGACCATGAAGCCGACCACCTGTTTGGCATTCCTGAAAAGCGTCTTGGCCGGCACCAGCGCGCTCATGACGATGACCGGAATCTTGGAAGTGGCCTCCGTTTGGGCGATCTGGTTTTGGAGGGTGTAGCCGTCCATGGAAGGGAGCATGACGTCGGTGATGATCAGGTCCGGCCGGGAGGACTGGATCAGTTCCCAAGCCTTCTGCCCGTCGTCGCAGGACTCCGTTTCATACCCGGCCTGCTCCAACACGTCGTGGATGAGCTCCACGATCGCCGGTTCGTCGTCGACTATCAGCACGCGCGCCATAAGGGGCTCCTGGAAGTAAAAATCTTTGACCTATTACAACACTTCGGCGATGGGTTGTCAAATGAAGCGAGAGCGCGCTGTTATGGACGAAACCGGCCCGCCGCAGATGTGAATTCGCGGCCTGCAGGCGCTCCATCTTATAGGAGGATACGGGCGGGTCAGGCGCCGTTTCCCGGAGAACCGACGGCGGCAGCCCGGTGAGACAAGGTAAAGAAAAAGGTCGCGCCTTGGCCGACGCGCCCCTCTCCCCATATTCGGCCTCCATGACGGTGGATGATGCGCTGCACGGTGGCCAGGCCGATGCCGGTGCCTTCGAAATCGCTGCGCGCATGCAGCCGGCCGAAGGGAAGAAAAAGCTTGTTCGCGTGACTCATATCAAAGCCCGCGCCGTCATCGCGCACAAAATAGACCGGCAATCCATCCAGGTCGGTTTTGCCGAATTCGATGCGGGCGCGCGCGCGCTTTCCGGTATATTTCCAGGCATTGCACAGAAGATTCGCAAGCGCTACGCGCAGGAGGTGGGAGTCCCCCGCCGCCGTTATGCCGTCTTGGATGATAAAGTCCACCTGTCTTTGGGGCTCCGATTGGCGGAACTCGGCTTCAAGGCTCGCGGCGATCCGGCTGAGGTCCACGATCTCGCGGTGAACTTCGACCCGGGTCGCCTCCGAGAGCTGAAGCATGGCCTCGATGAGACGCATCATTTTTTTGGCCGCGCCCGCCAATCTTTGGAGATAATCGCGCCCCCGGTCATCGAGCTTGTCTCCATAAGTTTGGACCAAAATCCCGCTGAAGCTCTCGATATGGCGCAGAGGAGCGCGCAGATCATGGGAGACGGCATGGCTAAAAGCCAATGCGTCCTCGATCTGCTTCTCATGCTGGCGCCGCTCGGCTTCCCGCAACAGTTCGGACTGGCGCCGGATGGTATGGGTCTGTCTATCCAGATCCACGAAGACCGAAACTTTGGAGCGTAAAATCTCAGGGACTATGGGTTTAAGTATGTAGTCCACGGCGCCCAATTCATAACCCCGGAAGACCTGGTCCTCGCTCTTATAGGCGGCCGTCATGAAGATGATCGGAGTGCGCCGCGACTTGTCGCGTTCACGGATCAGGGCCGCGAGCTCAAATCCATCCATGTCCGGCATCTGGACGTCCAGCAGGACTACGGCATATTCTTCGCGGAGCAGATGCCACAAGGCCTCCTTGCCGGAGCGCGCCTTGACCAGGTTCTGGCCAAGACCTTCAAGAACAGTTTCGATGGCCAAAAGCCCTTCCGGCTGATCGTCAACAAGAAGAATTTTGGCGCTATATTCCCGATCCATCACCAAGCCTCCGGCCCTCAGCCGGGCGTAAGGAAGCGCTCCGCTCGCGCGGTCTCCGGCGCCATTTACGGCGCGCGCCAGGGGCGGCGCATGTTTGGCCGTCAGACGCTACCGAGAGATCCATACCCGCAGCAAAGAACACAGGTACTCCATATCCACCGGTTTGGCGATATAATCCGACGCCCCGGCCTCGATACACTTTTCTCGATCGCCCTTCATCGCCTTGGCGGTCAGAGCGATGATGGGCAGTTCCCCGAACTTCTCCATGCGCCGAATAGCGCGGGTGGTCTCATAGCCGTCCATGGCCGGCATCATGATATCCATCAGCACGATGTCCACATCCGGGGTGACGTTGAGAGAAGCCAAGGCCTGCCTGCCGCTTTCAGCATATACAACTTGAATCTTGTAGCGCTCAAGAACGGTCGTTAGAGCGAAAATGTTCCGGACGTCATCATCAACGACAAGGACTTTACGGCCGGCCAAGACCGGATCATCCTGCCGCACGGCCTCCAGAAGGCGCTTTTGGGGCTCCTGCAGGCTTGCGCAAGGCCGGTGCAGCAGCAACAAAGCGCGGTCCAGCAGTCTTTCCGGCGAGGTCGCGTCTTTGACGAGCATGCCGCCGGCTGCGAGCTCAAGGTCGGCCGCCTGCTCCTTGCTTGGATTATTAGGTCCGTAGAGAATGACGGGCAGTTGAATGCTCTGGAGGCTCAGGCTGCGCAGCAACTCGGCGGCGCTTACGTCGGGCAAAGCGGGATCGAGCACCATGCAGTCAAAGCTTCCCGCTTTGAGCGTTGCGATGGCCTCCGTGCCGGAGCTGACGGCGGTGGTCTGGATTCCTCCGTTTCCGATCAGATCGATGATCTTGCTGCGGCAGCTCGCATCCCCCTCGACCACGAGCAGCCTTTTGACGTCCCGTTCGATAAACGCATGGATGCGCTTGAGAGTCTCCTCCAAGATTTCTTTGGCCGCCGGTTTCTGGAGAAATCCCATGGCCCCGAGTTGCGCCCCGCGCCGCCTGTCTTCGCCTCCCGAGATCACATAGACGGGAATATGGCGGGTATTCATGTCGTGCTTGATGCGGTCGAGCACCGTCCAACCATCGGCATCCGGCAGGCGGATGTCCAGAATCAGGGCATGCGGCTTGTAGTTTTTGGTCAAGGTCAGGGCGCGGTCGGCCCGGGAGCTGGCCAGGACTTTAAAACCCACGACCCTCGCCATATCCATCAGGATGCGCGCGAAGCTGGGGTCATCGTCGACAACGAGCAGCACGCGATCCTTGGATTGGAGTGAGGCGCGATCATCGTGCATCTCCACTTCCGACAAGGAGGATGATTCCACTGTGGCCCCAATAATACCTTCCATAGGAACATCCCCAGAAACCTGTTCAGCGATTCCTGCGAATGGGGGAATGGATACCGCGGGCCTGCGGTTCGATGCCACATAGCTGACGGGCAAAAATAGGGTGAAAGTGCTGCCCTCGCCTGGAACGCTCTTAAGACCCAGCTCTCCGCCAAGCAATCGGGCAATCTCCCGGCTGATCGATAGGCCCAAACCCGTCCCGCCGTATTTGCGGTTTGTCGTGCCGTCCGCCTGCTGGAAAGCCTCGAAAATGATCTGTTGCTTATCCTTCGGGATGCCTATCCCGGTGTCGGTGACGGCCAGAGCAATGACGGTTTTTGCGGTATTTAACGGCTCGTTGTCGGGACTCCAGCCTTCGCGGGCCACAGCGACGTGCATGCTCACTTGTCCCCGCTCGGTGAACTTGAAGGCATTGGATAGAAGATTCTTAAGCACCTGCTGCAGGCGCTTGGAATCCGTGGTGATGGCCTGGGGAAGGTCTGGGGCAAGATCAATGGAGAATTCAAGCCCCTTGGCCAGCGCGACATGGCGCGAGGTCCGCTCAACGTAATCGTGCAGCGCGTGGAAGGGAATCGGACCGATGTCAAGCACCATGGTGCCGGACTCAATCTTTGAGAGATCCAGTATGTCGTTGATGAGCTCCAAGAGGTCCGAGCCCGAGGCATGGATGGTTTTAGCGAACTCAACCTGTTTCGGAGTCAAGTTGCCTTCCTGGTTTTCGGTCAGAGTCTTAGAAAGGATGAGCAGGCTGTTGAGAGGGGTGCGAAGCTCGTGCGAGGTGTTGGCGAGGAATTGCGATTTGTACTTGGAGGTCAGCGCCAGCTGCGCGGCTTTTTCCTCCAGGGAGACTCGAGCCTGCTCGACTTCGCGGTTTTTCTGCTCGACTTCCTGGTTCTGCTGTTCGAGACGGCGATTGGTTTCCTTAAGTTCCTCCGTCAAGGCCTGTGACTGCTTTAGGAGTTCCTCGGTGCGGGTCGTGGCGGCGATAGTATTGAGCACGATGCCGATCGATTCGGTCAATTGCTCCAAAAACGCCATATGGACGTCGGTGAGCGGACGCAGGGATGCCAACTCAAGCACGGCCTTGACCTCGCCTTCAAAGAGAGCCGGCAGGATGGCAATGTTGCGGGGCGGCGCCGCCCCCAACGCCGTGCTGATCGGGACAAAGCCGTCAGGAATATCCGTCAACCGGAAACTCTTCTTTTCCACGGCGCACTGGCCGATGAGGCTCTCTCCCAAGTTGATCCAACGCGGCAATGATTTTCCTTCCTTGTGGGCATAGCCGGCCAGCAGCCTGAGACCTCGAGCGTTATCCTTATCCTTGTCCTTTACCTCGGTAATATAGAAAACCCCATGCTGGGCTTCGACCAAGGGGGCCAGCTCGGAGAGGATGAGATGCGACACGGCCAAGAGGTCCCGTTGTCCCTGCAGCATGCGGGTGAACTTGGCCAGATTGGTCTTAAGCCAGTCCTGCTCCTTATTTTCGCGCGGCGTCTCCTTAAGGTTGCGTATCATTTCGTTGATATTATCTTTGAGTGAAGCCACCTCGCCTTGGGCCTCCACCGCAATAGAGCGGGTAAGATCCCCCTTAGTAACGGCCGTGGCCACATCGGCGATGGCGCGCACCTGGGTCGTGAGATTAGCGGCAAGCTGATTTACGTTGTCGGTCAAATGCCTCCACAGGCCGGCCGCCCCCGGGACGCTCGCCTGTCCGCCCAGCTTGCCTTCGATGCCGACCTCCCGCGCCACGGTCGTCACCTGATCGGCGAACACAGCCAGGGTGTCGATCATCCCATTGATGGTCTCAGCGAGCTCCGCGATTTCGCCCTTGACCTCCAGCACCAGTTTCCTCTTAAGGTCGCCGTTGGCCACGGCGGTCACCACCTTGGCGATGCCGCGCACCTGGGTGGTGAGATTGGCGGCCATGGAATTGACATTGTCGGTCAGGTCCTTCCAGGTGCCGGCAACGCCTTTGACCTGGGCCTGTCCGCCTAGTTTGCCCTCTGTGCCCACCTCGCGGGCCACGCGGGTGACCTCCGAGGCAAATGAACTGAGTTGGTCCACCATGGTATTGATGGTGTTTTTGAGCTCCAGAATTTCGCCTTGAACAGAAACGGTGATTTTCTTGGAAAGATCGCCCTTGGCCACGGCGGTCGTCACATCGGCGATATTGCGCACCTGGGACGTCAAGTTCGACGCCATCGAATTGACGTTGTCGGTCAGGTCTTTCCAAGTGCCGGCCACGCCCTTGACCGTCGCCTGTCCGCCGAGCTTGCCTTCG
>JACQRQ010000006.1 GCA_016206405.1 Elusimicrobiota bacterium
CGGTCAGATTTTGAAAAAAGGAATGCTTCTGAAGCACTTTCGCAAGCCACAGATATTCCGGTTCACCGACATCGAGTTTCGTCCCTTGCATTACTGCGTTTACCCGCCCTTCAAATTCAACTCCCGGATCAAACCATCGACGATGCTTCTTACTCCGGCGGCCTTATGTTCTGTCGCCCTGCTTTGAGGCCGGGGATCCGAGGCCACAGGACAATCGGGCATTCTTTCCGGCGCCGAGCTCAGGCCGAAATAGGCCTGTCGCGCCTTGAGAAGTTTCTGCACCTGCTCCTCGCTCAGCAATTTTTCCTTGCCCAGAATTTCAGTCACCAACGATATTTTGGCAAAATGCTCCACGGCCTCAAGCTTCCAGAGGGCCTGCTCGAGCGCTTGGGCGTAGACGACGACTCCATGATTGGCCATCAGGATGGCGTCATGCCTCGGTATTAAACCCGCCATGGCGGCTTTAAGTTCCGACGTTCCAGGCGTCCCATACGGCGCCAGCGGAACGCAGCCAAGCGCCATGATAGCCTCAGACACGAGCGCCTTATTGAGCGCAACGCCGGCGGCGGCGTAGCCGGTGGCCACGGGCGGATGGGCGTGAATAACGGCATGGACATCCGGGCGAAGGCTATATATTTCCAAGTGCATTTCCAGCTCGGAGGTTGCGCTGCGCAAACCATGGATTTTTTTTCCGCGGGCGTTGACGACCACCATATCCTCCGACTTCATATTGCCTTTGCTCATGCCCGTCGGGGTCGCCAAAATACGGTCGGCGCTCAGCCGCACGCTGAGATTGCCGTCCACTCCCGCCACCAGGCCCATGTCGTAAATGCGCCGGCCGGCTTGCGCCATTTCTTGCCGGCATTGAATTTCAGTTTTCATAAAAATTTGCGCGGGGAGAGACTTGAACTCTCACGCCTTTCGGCATACGCACCTCAAACGTACGTGTCTGCCATTCCACCACCCGCGCTTAAAATCCAAAATCCGCCCGCGTTACTTGCCCTGGGGGACCGCCGCAGGCTTCGATGGAGAAGGGGCCGGCTGCTTGGCGACCGGGACACTGTCGGAAGGTGTTTCGGCAGCCGCCGGAGGCGGCGGAAGCGTCACGCGCGATACCACGCTCTGGCTTCCCAAACGAGCCGAAAGCAGGGTCAGAAACAAAGACAGGGCGAGAAAAACGAACGCCAAGCCGCCCGTAAATTGCTTCAGAAAGCTCGTGCTCGAAGGGGCGTTGAGAAAGGCGTCCGATTCGCCGCCCCCGAAAACGGCCAAACCGGCCCCCCGGCCGGCCTGCATTAGAACCACGATGACCAAAAGCAGGCAGGTGATCACATGAATGGCGGTTGCGAAGGCATACATACGGTCTCCCTCCAGTACGATGCGCTGGAAACGACATTATACCAATATACGGGGCTAGCTGTACGCCAATGCGGCCAAACCCGGCAGCACTTTGCCCTCCAAAAGCTCCAGGCTCGCGCCGCCGCCGGTCGAGCAATGCGTAATTTGATCGCGCAAACGGCTTTGGGTCAAAAGCGCCAAGGAATCTCCTCCGCCGACGATGGTGACCGCCCCGCGCTCCGTGGCGGCGGCGACGGCTTTGGCGATGGCGACGCTTCCTTTTGAAAAAGGGGGCATTTCAAAAATCCCCATCGGACCATTCCAAAAAATTGTCTTTGCCTTTTCTATGCGGTCTTCAAAGATTTCGACGCTATTGGGCCCGATGTCTACGCCGATCATTCCGGAACGAAGACCCATCGCTTGAGAAATTTCAATTTTGGCGTTCGGATCTATTTTCTCGACCATGACATGGTCGGCGGGCAGCAAAAAATCCACTCGCCGGCTGTAAGCCCTCTCGATAATTTCCTGGGCCTCCCGCAAGCGGTCTTTTTCCAGAAGGGAATTGCCGATATTGACGCCCTGGGCCTCCAAAAAGGTGTAGGCCATTCCGCCTCCGATGATGAGCATATCCACCCGGTCCATCAAGCGCCGCAGCACCAGAATCTTATCGGAAACTTTGGCTCCGCCGATGATCGCCAAAAACGGACGCTCAGGATTATTGACCACGCGTTCCAGAAATTCGAGCTCGCGCTGAACCAAAAAACCGATGGCGCCCGGCAGATGTTTGGGTATGCCCTCGGTCGACGCATGCGCTCTGTGCAGGCTGCCGAAGGCTTCTTGGACGAACACCTCGCCGTATTGGGACAAGGCCTTGGCAAACTCGGCGTCGTTGGCCTCCTCCTGCGGATAAAACCGCAAGTTTTCCAAAAGGCAAACTTCGCCCGAACCGAGCTCTTTGACCTTTTCCAATGCCTGGGGGCCGACGCAATTTTCGCTGAAGAGGATCTCTCGCCCCAAGAGCTGCGTCAAGACGGCCGCCACGGGCATCAAGCTGAATCGGCCATGTTCGCCCTCCTTGGGACGGCCCAAATGAGAAATCAGCACGATTTTGGCCTTTTGCTCAATGAGATAATTCAAGGTGGGCAACGTCGCCTTGATTCGACTGGCGTCCGAAACGCGGCCGTTTTCCATGGGAACGTTGAAATCCACGCGAACTAAAACGCGCTTTTGCCGCAGATCGACGTCTTGCAGCCGGCGCAGCTTCAAAAAGGGCTTCACGGGCCCACCCGGGCCACAATCTTTTTGGCGACATGGGCCGCCAAGTCGACGATGCGGCTGGCGTATCCCCATTCATTGTCGTACCATCCGAACGTCTTGATGAGAGTTTTTCCTATGACCGCCGTCAAGGGAGCGTCGAAAATGCATGAGGCCGGGTTGCCCACAAAGTCCTTGGAAATGAGGGGCTCCTGGCTGTACTGCAGATACCGGCTCATTCGAGGATCCCGGGACGCTTCCAGAAATTTCTCGTTGACGTCGGTTTCCGATGTCGCCTTATCGACTTCTACGGTCAAATCAACCATGGAAACATCCGGCGTTGGAACCCGGATCGCCAGCCCGCCGAGCTTTCCCTTAAGCTCGGGGAGGACCAAGCCGATGGCCCTGGCCGCCCCGGTCGTCGTCGGAATCATGGAGACCCCCGCGGCCCGGGCGCGCCTTAAATCCTTGTGCGGAAAATCCAATATGACTTGGTCGTTGGTGTAGGAATGGACGGTGGTCATCAAGCCATGAACGATGCGGTAGTTTTCGTGCAGCACCTTGGCCATCGGAGCCAAACAGTTGGTCGTGCAAGACGCGTTGCTGATGATGAAATGCTTGTCGGGCTGGTAGCGGTGCTCGTTAATGCCCATGCAGATGGTGATGTCCTCATCTTTGGCCGGAGCGGATATGATGACGCGCTGCGCGCCCGCACTTAAATGCGCTTTGGCCTTGCCCGCATCGGTGAACCGGCCGGTCGCCTCGATCACCAGATCCACGTCCAGCGATTTCCACGGGAGCTTGGCGGGATCCCGCTCCGCCACGACTTCCAGAATTCGATTGCCGATCAAGATGCTCGACGCCTTCGCCTGGACGTTGCCCGGATAAATGCCGAAGGTGGAATCATACTTGAACAGGTGGGCGAGCGTTTCGGCGTTGGTCAAGTCGTTGACGGCTACGAACTCCAGTTCCGGGTTGTTGATTCCGGCTCTAAGAACCAGCCTGCCGATCCGGCCAAACCCGTTAATCCCCACGCGCATTGCCATAATTTCCTCCTCCCCTGGTTTCAATAGTCACTTTTTCCCCTGTTCCAAGACCACTTCGACCCTCTGGCTCAAATACGGCGCTTTGAAGGATCGGGTCGATATCTCATTTTCTTTGACCAGGAGCTCCGCTGCAAAATATTGCACAAAGGCTTTTGCCTGGGTCATGGCCAAGGCCTCATCGGAAGCATAAATCCGCAGATTCATCGGAACGCGATAGTAAAACCGCTTCATAAAATCGGCGACCGAACGGAGCAATTCCAGCCCCTCGCCATCGTCCAGGCTTTGGCGGCGCTTATCCTGTCCGAATAAAACGGATGAATCCAAAACGATCACCATCTTTTGGTCTTCTTCATGCACTATCCCCCGGAACTTGAGAGCCTTGCCAACGCCCGTATAGCTCATCCCGAAAGGATCGGTGAACGCATAGACCGGTGAATACGACTGTCCCGCCTGGAGCCATTCCTTTTTTTCATTTTGTCCGTTCCACAAAACCTGCTCCGGCATATTTCCAGCGCCGTCAAAACGCTGGAAAATATTGCCGTCCGCGTCGGCGATGGACAAGCTCCATTTATATCTATTTCGGTCCTTATCGTCAACGGAGCGCCGCACAAGTCTATCCAGCTCATCTCGCGGATGAAACACGAGCCGCGGCCGCTGGCTCAAAGCCACCCCGCCGGGCCGAATGACCAGCAGGCTGTTCAAAAACTCCGCATAAGTCTTTTTCCAAGTGACAGCCTGCGGCGGGTCCGCCAAGAGCAAGGCATCCTCCGGCTCCAAAGACTTGCGGATGCTGGCGAATGGATCGGCTTTCAAATCCAAATGCGGCTTGTCGCTGTATACCAGTTTAGACTCCTGCTCTTTGACCACGACATCCGACAGCACCCCCTCCTGGGCGCGCAATGGGCCGGCAGCCGCCAAACTAATAATGATCCAGACGGATTTCATAACCATTTTCACTCCAAAATGAAACGGAAAGAAACTACGCCCCATTGCTGCCGGGGACCCGCGCCCGGCCCGGAAGCCCCCGCGGCCTCCGGGCCGGCCGGACTCATGTCCCCAAGCGCGGCGAAGCGCCACTGCTCCAACGCGTCCATGGCCAGTTTATCCAATTGCGGATAGCCGGAAGTTCGCTCAGTGCGCATCCACTCCACAACCCCCTTCGGCGACACGAAAAATCGAATCGCGACTTCCATTTCCAAAATTCCTTTATCGCGCGCCCACTGCGGGAAAGCCGGCAAGACCCGGTGAAGGACTTTTCTATTGGAGAGCGGGCCGATGATATCCACGGGCTTTTTCCTGGCCTTCTCCTGCGGCGAAAAACCCGGCTCAGGCTTGCGGGCCAGAAGCGACGCCAACTGCTGAGAAACGTCCTCCATTTCGGCGGCGGAGGGGGCGGTTTTTTCAATCGCCCTCTCCGCAGACGGCCGGCCTCCCTCCGCCGCAACTGGAAGAGCCACTATCGCTTTGCGGCGAACCGGCGGCAGCGAAGCCTCATCGAGGCCTTGCGGACTTCCCGACGGCGGTCGTCCCTCAACTTTTTTTTGCGCTATCCATTGATTGATATCTTCCAGATTCTGCGCCACCCGCGCGGGCTCGCCGGAGCGGTTGTCCAACGAAAGGCCCTTCGGCAATTCCGGCGCCCTGGCCGCTCCGACTTCCTCCAAACGCAGGGGAGCCAAGCCGGGAAATTCCGCCTGAGGACGGCTCGGCAGCGTCCGGCCCACCGCATCAGCCAGGCTCCCGGAATCCGGACGGCGCTGCCCCTCCTGCAACTGAATCTTGGGGGCCAAATCGGCTTTTCTTTCGACCAGCCTTTCGGGGCCGTCGAGCGCCCCCATTTTCCTTCTCGGCTCCGGAAGCTTCATTTCCTCAAGGCGGTTTTGCTCCAAAGGCATCAGCTTGGCTATTCTGATGGGCGGCGCTTCCTTCGGAATTTCCGGAAGCGCCATTTTCAAAAAATCCATCGCCGATTTGCGCCCCTTCGGCGCAGCCGTCGGCTTGCGAATTCTAGGAGCCACCGATTCAGGGTCGAGCAAATCCACCCTGGCGATCACTTTCCGCACTCCCCGCGCCTTCTGCAAACGAATCCAGTGGACATAGCTGCCGATAAGCACCCCATGAAATATGAGCGACGCCGAAACTCCGATGGCTAACGGCCGGTCCATGCGCCTTTGTTCTACTTCCGCTCTGTCGCTATCGTCATCGACCGGGCTCCCGCCTTCTTGGATTCCGCCATCAATTGGGTGAGCTGCCCATGCGTTGCCTGGGCGTCCGCGCGAATGATGACATATTTATCGTCGCTCATCGCCAGCCGATTTCGTATGGCGATGGAAAACTCCTGAATGTTTTTGACGAGCGTATCGCTGACCGCCATGCCCCCGTCCTGCGCCAAAGTTACCACCACGTTGTCGGCCTCGTGGCCCTCCTTGGTGGTGGCCTTCGGCAAACTGACTTTGATCGGAGGATCCGAGAACATGGGCGCCGTGACCATGAAAATAATCACCAAAACCAGGCAAACATCCACCAAAGGAGTGACATTGACTCCCGTAATCGCCGCGTCATCTTCCATCCCTGCCCTGCGTCTTCTCATTCTTTCCAACCCGCCCGTTTTCGGGTCATTGCCCGGACGCATTCATGATCGCCAGTTTCTCCGCGCCCGCCTGCTTGGCCGCATCCAAAATATCAACGACCTGACCGACTTTATTTAAAGTTCCCGCAGTCACGATCACCATCTTATCGCGGCTGTTTTGCAGGGCTTGAGCAATCCGGGCTTCCAACTGGTCCGCAGGCGTGGCAAGGTTATTGACCCGGATGGCGCCGTCTTCCGTCAATACCACCGTCACATTTTCAGATGCGGTGACCTTGCCGACTTGGGCCTTGGCGCCGCTCTCCAGCACTTGAATGCCGAGTTGGACAGCGAAGGGGGCCACGGCCATGAAAATAATCACCAGCACTAGGCAAACGTCCACCAAAGGGGTCATGTTGATGTCGGTGATTCCGTCTTGTGAGTTTGCGTCCGCCTGCATGTTTGCCCCGTCCGCGATTTAAGTTTTTTCTTGCGCGCCCTGCTTGATCAGCGACAGCAGCCGTATCCCCATCACGTCCATTTCGGTGGATATGACTTTCACTTTTTTAACGAAGTAGTTGTAGGCAATGACCGCCGGGATGGCGACGGCCAAGCCGGCCGCCGTGGCGACCAAGGCTTCGGCGATTCCTTTGGCGACCACCGTCGGCCCCCCCGATCCGGAAAGAGCCAAATCCTCAAAGGCCCTTATAATTCCCAGCACCGTCCCGAACAAACCGATGAAAGGGGCCGTATTGCCCAAGGTGCCGAGAACGCCCAGGTAGCGTTCCATCTTCACTCTCTCTTCCAACTTTTTCGACTCCATGAGCTCCTCAATTTCCGCCCGGCTCCGGCCGTGTTGAAGAAGGGCGTAGTGAGCCAGACGCGCCACCGGAGATTTAATGCTTTGGCACAAAGACTGCGCCTGCTTCAAGTCTCCCGCTTCCAGCAGCGCGCCGACGCGCCGGAGCAAGTCATCGACTGCCAGCCGCGCGGACCTGAAATAGACCCACCGCTCCACCATAAAAATAATCGATAACAAGGAGCAAAAAAGGAGTATCACCAGCGTAAAGCTCTGCTTCAATATTTCCAGCAGCGTCAAATTTCCCATATAGAGCCCCCTTTAAGGCAGTTCGGGCGGTTTCCCAGGCGATTGCGAGCTGTCGGCGGAGCCTGGGTTCTCGCTCGTCTTCTGCGCCTGCGGCACGGCTTCGGCTTGAGCCGCCTCCGACGTTAACCGGACTTTTAAAGCCTCCCCTCTGGCCCTGGCCGCCCGCGCGACATCTTCCGAGGAAGCGGTTCTCGACAAATTCTCATAAACCTGGATGGCCAAAGCCCAATTGGATTCCTTTTCATAGAGGTCCCCCATTTTGACCAACGCTTGAAGCCGGAACGCATTGTCCGCAGGCTCGAAATTCAGAAATCTTTTCCATTCCGCTTTGGTCTGCTCGCCTTCGCCCATGGATAAATACAGCTCCCCCCGCCGGAAAATAACTTCCGCCACGGCAGCCGCATCCGAGGTGGAAAGATTGACTTCGATGGCCTTGAGAGTGTCCAGAGCCTCCCGGCTTTTGGCTTGCTCTTTTTGCAGATCAAAAATAGCCCAAAGGGAATTTTGCGTATTGGCCGCGCCGGGCTTCAACTCGATATAGCGCCGGTAGGCTTCTTCAGATTTAGCCGGTTGGCCGGAACCCTTGTGAGCCAAGGCGAGGTTGAAAGTCGCCGCTTTCACGAAGTCGGAGTCGGGGTACTCTTGCAGCAGCGCGCTGAACTCGGCGGCGGCCTCATCGTATCGCTTAAGGTGATAGTAGGCGTTGCCCAGGTGGAAAAGCGCAAAGGGAATCTCTTCAACCTTGGAAACGCTTTTTAGGAACCTTTGATAGGCCGGAATTGTTTTTTCAAACTCCCCCGCGCCTAGATAAGCCTCCGCCAAATAAAACTGCGCCTGCAATAAGGAAGGGTGGTCCGTAAAATCCACGGAAAATCGCTCAAACGTTTCGGCGGCCGCCTGATATTTCTGGTCATCGAGCAGCTTGCGGCCCAAACGATAAAGCGCCTCCGCGGCAACAAGGCTCTTGGGGTTTCCATCCACGATGGATTTCAAAACGGGCTCATACCCAAGCGTCGGGCTTTTTTCCAAGGAAGCCTCCACGAGATCCAGCACGTCTTGGCTTTTAACGTCGTTGGGATATATGGAAAGAAACTTTTTGGCTTCTTGAATGGCCTGCTGATCCCTTCCGGAATTGTAATAGGACTGCACGATTCTCAGATGGGCCTCCACAATTTCCGGGTGGGCGGGCACTCCGGGCAACGGGGATTTTTTTTCGGCGCTCTTCTCAATAATTTTCCGATAGGCGCTGACGGCCTCGTCGTATTTTTGTCCCCGGAAATATGTATCGGCCATCTGCCTCTCGGCTTGCACCGCCTGTTCGGAAAGAGGATAACGCGCGATCAATTTCTCCCAGGTTTTTATCGCCTCGGAATAATATCGCTGGTGGTAAAGACACAAAGCAGCGCGGTAATGGGCGACGCTGGCCGATGCGGAATCGGGATTTTCCTCCGCGAATTTATTATAGAGCTGGAAGGCGTCGTCATAATTTTTTTGGTTGAAAAAGTTGTCGGCCATGCCGAAGTCGTTGATGCTGGTCAACGCGGCGGAAACCGCCGAGGCCGATGTCATTTGCTTGAGTTTGTCGCGGGCGGCCAAAGAGTCCTGGTAGCGTCCCTGGGCGAAATGGACCCAAGCCAAACCGTCCTGGGCATAAACGGCGGCCTCCTCCTTAGGGTACTCATTCAACACGCCTTCATAAAGCGTCTTCGCGCGATCGGCCAGGTGAAGGGATAAATACGCGTCCGCGATGTAGATATTGCTCAGACTCCGCCACACGCTCTTGGTGGCGGGCAATTGATTCAAAATGAACTGGTACGAGGTGATGAGCGAATTCAAGTTCCCCCGGTCATACTCCGTCTTGAGAATCAAGAACATAGCCTGCTCGGAGATTTCGCTGCCGGCTGAAAGATCGACGATCCGCTGGTAGGAGGCGATCGCGTCATCATACCGCTTGATTCCATTGAGACTGTTGCCCAAAATCAAATAGACATTTTTCGCCAACGGATGCACCGGATACAGCGCCAAAAACTCCTCAGCCGTTTTTACGGCGCCATCCAACTTGCCATGCTCATGCAGGCACCAAGCCAGCTTGTAATAGGCCAAGGGGGTGATGCTCGTTTGGTCCGGATAGGAACTGATGAGCAGGGTATAATTGGAAATAGCCTCCTTCCACTGACCGGCGACAAGGTGCGACTCCGCGACAAGATACTGGGCCATCGGAGCGTAATAATTCTTGGGATAGTCGGCCACGATCAACGACCAGGAAGCCCTGGCGTCGGGGTACAGTTTTTGCTTAAAATAGGAACTTGCAATCCGGTATTGCGCGGATATCCTGAGAGCGGAATTCGGATAACGGCCGATAAAATCCTTGTACTTTTTAATCGCGCCCGTATAATTCTGCGCGATAAAAAAAGCGTCGCCAATGAAAAATTCAGCCTGTTCGCGAAATTCTGCGCGAGGAAAGTCCCTGACCAGCTTGGCCAAAATGTTGGCGGATTGATACGGTTTCCCGGCCTCCAAATAAGTCCTCCCCAAATAGTAAAGCGCCTCCGGAGTTCCCAGTAATTTGAAGAACATTTCCGATGTTTTGAAATCGCCTTTATGAAACGCGATGAGCCCCTGCGCATAAAGCAGCAGGGGCTTTTCAAGGTAACCCGGATATATCTTGGCGATTTGTTTAAGGCTGTCTTCGGCCGGCGCGAATCTTCCCTGCGCCAAATTCGCATGGACGACGGCGACCAAGCTCTCAGCCGTCAGGTAGCTATTAGGCCATTTCTCCTGCAGTTGAAGAAAAAAGCTTATGGCCTGGCCCCATTGACGACGATTATAGGTGATCTCTCCGAGGCGGTATTGCGCCGAATCGGCCAAACCCTGCTTTTCTGATTTGTCCACGATTTCCTGAAAAAGCGCGGCCGCGGACTTAAACGACTTCTCGCTGGCGTTCTCGGAACCGGAGACGGTCGCCGTATCTTGAGTCACGCCGGCATCCGCCGCCGGTTGCGCTTTCTGGGCCGCCAAGGCCCTGCGCAAATAAGCTTCCGCCAAGAGAAATCGCGCTTCCCAAAATCGGTCGCTTTGCGGATATAAGGTCAAAAATCGGTCGAAGCCGGAGATGACGGATTCCCAGACCGGCGCTTTTTCCCGCGTCGCCGCCACAACCGTATTATAAGCCTCATCCTCCGGCGTGACGTGGGCGGACTCCGCATGCAAAGGCTGGACGCAGCCCCAGCATAACACGAGAACGCATAGAGTTTTCAAATGATTGGGCAAGCTCACGATTCTTGGGGAACACCCGGCGCCGGATGCCGCCCGGAGACTTCCTGCTTCAATCCTTCAATCAGGGACTCCAAATCCATGCTGTGGTTGGTTTTGTCGCCGCGCCGCCGGAGGCTGACGGTGCCGGCGGCGGCTTCTCTAGCGCCCACCGTCAGAAGGTACGGACATTTTTGCGCCGTCGCGTCGCGCACCTTCAAACCGATTGTTTCCGGACGGAAATCCCCTGCGGCGCGCAGGCCGGCGGCACGCAGGGCCTTAACAACGGTTCGTCCATACTCCACGTGGGAATCGGCAATAGTGAGAACCTCCGCTTGAACGGGCGACAGCCACGTCGGAAAGGCGCCCGCAAAATGCTCGATGAGATTTGCCATAAAGCGTTCGAAGGAGCCCAGCAGAGCGCGATGAATCATGACGACATGCTCCGGCTTGCCGGACTCGTTGCGGAAGGTGGCGTCAAAACGCTTCGGCAAGTTAAAATCCAGCTGGACCGTCGAAAGCTGCCAATCGCGCCCGATACCGTCTTTGACGACCGTGTCGATTTTGGGTCCATAAAAGGCGCCGGCGCCCGCATCCACGCTGAATTTCAACCCGCAGCTTTCCAATGCATTTTTCAGGCTGGCCTCAGCCGCATCCCAAGTTTGCGCGTCGCCCACCGTTGTTGTTTGCGGCCGGGTCGAGAGAAAAAAGCGCCGGTCCGAAAAACCGCAGGCATCCAGAACGATCTGGATCAACTCCAGAATCTCCTTGA
>JACQRQ010000094.1 GCA_016206405.1 Elusimicrobiota bacterium
CTCCGGGAAAGTGCTTTGGAGGCTCATCTCCCGCGCGTTTCCGGCGTATATTCCGGCCAGAACGGGCTCCACAAGCACGTCGAGGGCCTCTCTCCCGAGGCGGCGCTCGATAAAGTCGCCCAAGGATTCGTCCACTTGACCGCCGCGAGCGATCCATAGATCCCGGGCCATGCGCAGTTTGCCCGGCCAGGTGATGAGGCCGGAGCATAAGAAGGGCCACAGCTTGGTGGGAACCGTGCCGCTCATGCCTTGGGGAAATGCCCTCAGTTTTCCCCGGGTGTAAACGTAAAGAGCCGAGCCCCGGGGATTGGTGCCGACGAGTTCCTTTTCGATTCCGAGCTCCCTGCAAAGCTCCAGGGCCCAGGGCTTGAGGGTCAAGAAAGAATCCGGGCCCCCCTCGACGGCCAAGCCGCCGATTTTTTCCGTCACGATTTTTCCTCCCAAACGGCCGGAGGACTCCAGCAAAGTGACGGCCACGGCCTTTCCGGCGCCGCGGGCCGATTTTTCAAGCTGGTAAGCGGCGCTTAAGCCCGTGATTCCGCCGCCGATGATAACGACCTGTTTCATACGCTCGCTCACTCGACCCCTCGACCACTTGCCCCTCGCGCCTCCAAGACCGTTTCGGTCATGGCCTCGATGAGCAGCGGCGCGTCGTTGAGCGACGGGACGCGCTCCATGCGCATGCCCAGCGCCTCCGCTTGAGCGCGGTACAGTATGTCGTCGTCGTAAAGCGTCTCCATGTGGTCGGATATGAAGCCGATGGGAGCCACGAGCAGGTTCTTGACCCCTTTTCGCGCCAAGACCTCGATGGAATCGGCGGCGTCGGGCCCAAGCCACGGCTCCGGGGTCCGGCCGCGGCTTTGGTAGGCGAAGGACCAGGACTCAACCTTCGCCGCGTCGACCACGCGCCGGACCGTCTCTTCAAGTTGGCGGGGATAAGGGTCTCCCTCTCTAAGAATCCTCTCGGGCAGGCTGTGGGCGGTGAAAAGAACGTGGACAGCGGGCCGTTCCGGCGCGGCAAAACGCCCAAGCGCCTTCCCCAGATTTTGCGCGAAGGCGGAAATCAATTTGGGATGCTTGTTCCAACTCGCGACGGTCCAGGCGAGCAGGGGCGCCCCCGCGCTCTTTTTCGCCTCCTCCAATTTATGGAAATAAGCGCCGACGCTCAGCCGGGACTCATACGGAGTTAGGCATAGGCCGACGATCTCGTCGATGCCCCGGCGGCGGATTTCCTCCACGGCGGCGCGGATGGTCGGACGCCAGTGCCGCATGCCGATGAAAACGGGGCAGGGCTCGCCAACGGCCTTTGACAGACGGGATTCCAGCGCCGATGCCTGCGAACGCGTGATGTCCAAAAGCGGCGACTTTCCGCCCATCATCAGATAGCGTTCCCGGATTTCGGCCACAAGTTCGGGGCCGGGTTCGCGCCCGCCGCGGATATCGGTCAGATAGTCTTTAAGGTCGTCCAGGGAATCGACGGCTCCGTAAGCCATCAACAGGACGCCCCATTTAGCCGGGGGGGGAATATTCATGCACCATGTCGACGACGGCCTTGACGTTGCCGACCGGCGTGTTCGGCAAAATGCCGTGGCCTAGATTGAAAATGTGCCCCGGCCTGCCCGCGGCGCGCCGCAAGACGTCCTCGACCCTTTTGCGGATCTCGCGCGGAGGGCCGAAGAGGGCGGCGGGGTCGAGATTGCCCTGAACGGCGGTGCCGGGGCCGAGGCGCGCCCAGGCTTGGTCGAGCGGGATGCGCCAATCGACGCCGATCACTCCGGCGCCGGAGCGGTTCATGAGCTCCAGCAGCATGGAGGTTTCGGTTCCAAAATAGATGGCGGCGATATTGTCTTTTTTGAGCCCCCGGATCACCTGCTGGGCGAAGGGCAGGACGTAGGTTTCGTAGTCGTAAGGGCTTAGGCAGCCGATCCAACTGTCAAAAAGCTGGACGGCCTGGGCGCCCGCGCGGATTTGGCCGCGCAAATAGGCGGTGGTGACCCTCGCCAGCTTGTCCATGAATTGGCCCCACAATTTAGGGGCGGCGTACATCATGCTCTTGGTCTTGATGTAATTTCTGGAATGGCCTCCCTCGATCAGGTAGCTGGCCAAAGTGAAAGGCGCTCCCGCGAAGCCGATGATGGGCGCCTTGTATTCCAACTCGCGCCGCAAAATATGCAGAGTCTCCATCACGGAGAAAAGCTCTTCCTCCGGCTCATAAATCCGGAGCGCGGCCACGTCTTTGGCGGTTTTGACGGGGTTTTTAATCACGGGCCCTTCGTCCTTGGAGAACTCGAACTCGATGCCCATGGGGGCGACGGCCAGCAGAATATCGGCGAAGAGAATCGCCGCGTCCACGCCGAGCTTGCGCATCGGCTGGAGCGTCACCTCGGCGGCGAGAGCGGGGTTCCTGCAGATGTCCAGGATGGTGTTTTTCTTGCGAATCTCACGGTACTCCTTCATGTAGCGCCCTGCCTGGCGCATGAACCAGACCGGCGTGACGTCCACAGGCTGAAGGCGGCAAGCTCGCAGAAAGCGGTGTTGGGTGGGGCTAAAGGTCATGATGTCAAGACGCGCCGTCGCAGCGGCGCAAGTAAATGCCCGTCGGGAAGTCGCATGCCTCCAAGTGGGTTGATTATATAGTAATTCATAGGCGCCTTCCAAATGGTATAATATACCATCATGAAAAAATTTATTGCTTTTGGTTTGACCGCGCTTTTGGCTCTTCCCGTTCCCCTTTTCGCGGCCGGACGCTACGGCAGGCCCTCTTGGGTGCGCCCGGTGCAGCTTAAGCTTCGCTTGAAAGTCCCCAAGACGCCGGTGAAGTCCGTGCCGTCCATCGTGGCGACGCCCAAGGTTTCTCTCCCGGATTGGAACCGCTTCGATCCGGTGTCGCAGGTCGTCGAGCAGATGGAGCTTTTCCCGGATTGGCCCAAGGCGCAAAAAGAGACGCGGGTTTCGGCCCAAATGGCCTCCGGCCCGGAGCGGCTGCCGGAGCCCGATCCGCCCCAGGAATTTTCGCCCGATTTCATCCGGCTTTCGCAGGGACTATTCTATCCCGGCATGGCGCTTGGCGGCGTTCCGGCGGTGGCCTCCAGCCGGGGGCGGGGCGTCGGGACGGAGGGCGTCGCCGGCGATAAGGAGCAACAGGACGAGGTTGCCCTGTCGCCGCTGACCAACGAAGAACGCGAGAACGTGATCGCGAGCCTCTTCATTCAGGCCGGGGCGAGCGATGTCATCCGCCAGCCGATCGGCGAAGGCAGAAACAACGTCATCGCGGTCAAAAAAGGCAGAACCGACAAGGTCATCATCGTCGGCGGCCATTACGACAAAGTGCACAGAGGCCACGGGACCATCGACAATTGGACCGGGGCGACCATGACGGCCAACCTTTACCAGGCTTTTAACGACGTGGAGACGGAGCACACCTTGGTTTTTATCGCTTTCGGACGCGAAGAGGAAGGCTTGGTCGGCTCCCAGCGCTACGTGGAAAGCCTCTCGCCCCAGCAGCGGAAAAATATCGCCGCGATGATCAACTTGGACACCTTGGGAGTGGACGGCACCTACTCCTGGAAAAACAACTCGACGCGCTCCCTCCTGGACATTTTCATGGCGCAATCCAAAAAGACGGGATTGGGCCTGGAAGAGATCGTCCTCTGGGGCGGCGACAGCGACTCATCTTCCTTCAAGAGAATCGGCCGCCCCGCCATGACGCTTTTCGGCGCTTCCGAGCCGGTCATCTGGGAAATCATCCACTCCGACAACGACACGGTCGCCTACTTTTCCCTGCAACACTATAAAAATTCTTACCTTCTAACCCGTGCCGTCGTGGAGGCGCTGGACCGCCAACCTCCGGCCCAGAGCCTCAATTACTGACCCCCACGTCTTCTCTCCGCTGCAGAGACACGGGGGGGAGGTAGGGGCCCAGAAGGTCGCGGCGCCACCAGTTTCCGGTTTTGCGTTTTTCCTCCCAGCCTGTGAAATGATAATCGTAAAACTGCGCGCGCAGGTAGCGCGGCGGGGCTTGGGGGAAAGGGTTATACTTTAAAAGCCCCAGCACTTCGGGGGAGCCCTCCAGCAGCCTGAAAGCGAAGTTGGCGAACCACGGGTTGTCCTGGGGGCGCCCCAGCGCGGCGAACCACATTTGCCAATCCAGGCGGGGCTGATAGGGCGCCGCGGTGCCGGGTCGGCCGCCTAATTCGCCCGGCTTCCATCTGAACTCGTAGGCCTTCCATGTCTTTGCGTCATCGGAACCCTCCAAGATGATCTCCCTTCGCGCGGTCGTCATCACGGCGAACAAACCGTAGCTGTTGATGGACCTGAAAGGCGCGGCGGCGCTGTAGACGCGGTGCAGCCCCGCGGGCAGACGCATAGACCGGGTGAAAAGCCCCGCCATTTCCACGCCCGTCACCACAAGAGCCAGCGCCGCCATGCCGAGGGCAGCCGCGCGCATGCCCCGCGCCGGAAGGCGCGCGGCCCCGCCTGTCTGCGCGTCCCAACGCGCGGCCCATTTTTTTGGCAAAAATGGCTTCAAGGCGGCGTCATCGAGAAGAAGCAGGCACAAGGCGACCGTCAAAACGTTGAAAAAGCAATAATTGCCGGTGAGCATAATCAGCAGCATGAGGAAAACGACGGGGAAGAAAGCCAGAAGACGGAGGCGGCGGGGGGAAAAAATGAAAAAGGGAGCGGCCAGCTCGATGGCGAACATGATCCCCGTTGATATTTTATGGAGCCGGTGGGGCAGTTGGTGGGCGTACCATGCCAAGGCGACGGGCAGAGGCTGTGTTTCAAAGTGCCAATTCAACGCCGTCAGATGGCGCCAAGTCTCATCCCCGCTGGCTAGTTTTACGGCGCCGGAAGAAAAAACAAGGCGAAAAAGCAGCCAGCGCAGAAGCCAAAGGATGAGGGGGGAAGGCCGCGTTTCTTCGGCAAGTCTTGGAAGGAGCTGCGCCGGAGCGAAAAAAGCCGACAACAGGCCCGTTTCCAAGAGCAGGATATCCCATTGAAAGCTCATGAAGTCGCCCCCGGCGACTACGATGGACAAATAGGCGGCCCAAAGCATGAAAAGGACAGGGACTTGGAAAATACCCATGACAAGCAGAATTGAGCCGAGCACTCCGGCGCCGCATAGAGCGCTTAAAAAACCGCTGTGGGGATAGAGCCAAAGCAAGGTCGGAAAAATGCGGAATCTTTCGGGACCCAGTTGGGCCCGGATGTTTTTCAAATAGGCCGCGGCCGGCCAAATTCCGTTGTCCCCCACGAGCCCGTCCATCTGCGTCCAAAAAGAGATGAAGGCGATCAAATACGTCAGGCCCAACAGCCTCAGAAAGAGCCACCGGCTGAGGTAGTAGGTGGAGGGTTCCAGGTGGTTTCCCCAAAACCAGGTGGTCAGCTTTGAAAAGAAGCGACGGCGCCTTGCGACCAACCGGTAGAATCCTTCCGAGACGGCCGCGAAGCCTGGAACTTTGCGGTAAACCCAAAGGATCCATTTTTTTCCGGGGACGTAGCTGAGAGTCCGGAAAACGGCTTCGGCGCCGCTGAAAAACAAGCCGCCGGGTTCCACAAAAATGACCGAGGCCTGAAACCTCTCCGGAGGGATTTGAGGAAATTGGGAGGCGACCTTTTGGGAGGGGGAGTAATCGATGCGGCCTTCAGTCAGGGATTTCCAGCGCCCGACCCATCTTTTGCAAAAATTGCAGTCCCCGTCATAGATGAGCAGGGGCTTGCCGGCATTCATTTCAGCCACCGGAAATAAATTTTGTCTCCTTTTTTCAGTCGGCGGACGCCCAGAGGGCCCCATGCCATCGCGTTGGCCCGGGCCGCTCTGGCTACCAGGGCGGATCCCTGGGGCGAGAGGATGCGGACCTTGAAGCGGTCCGGACGCCCGGCGGCGCGCGCGAAAAGGCATTGGGCGCGCCCTCTTTCCTTTATATAGGTATGGAGAAGCCGTCCCTGGTGGAGATATCGGAAGGTTTCCGGGCGGAGGCCCTGCATTTTTTCCAGGGCGGGTCGGACGAACTCGTCAAAGCAAACCAGCGCGGAAAGGGGATTTCCGGGGAGTCCGAACACCAGCTTTCGCCCCCGGCGGCCGAATAGTAGAGGCTTTCCCGGTTTTATGGCGACTTTCCAAAATACGACCTTGATTCCTATTTTCTCCAAGAGCCTGCGGGTGTAATCATAATCTCCCACGGAGACCCCGCCCGTGATAAGCATCAGGTCGGAACGTTCCAGAAACTTCTTGAAGGCCTTGGCCAGAATTGCCGGATCGTCGGGAAATATGCCGCCGTTTAATCCCCGGATGCCCGCCTGCGCCAGCGCCGCGGCCAAGGCCGGGCCATTGGAATCGTGGATTTTGCCCAAGCACGCGGGTCTTCGAGGAC
>JACQRQ010000095.1 GCA_016206405.1 Elusimicrobiota bacterium
GTCCATCCTGCGGTCGAGGCTGCGGCGTATGCACATGTCTTCCTTGGGTTCGTTGCCCTGCGCTTTCTCCATGACGACGTCGGCGTACATCATGATCAGCCGCCGGTAGGCGTCATAGACGAAGCGCTCGTTTTGGGTCTTGGCGATAAGACCGGGGATGGTTTGCGTGTTGAGGCCGACGTTGAGGATGGTCTCCATCATGCCGGGCATGGATTTGCGCGCGCCCGATCGCACGGAGACCAGGAGCGGGTTTTCAGCGGAGCCGAATTTTTTGCCGGTCAGTTTTTCGACGTTTTTGAGGTTTTGGGCCACCGCTTCGCGCAGGCCCTTGGGGTAGGAGCGCTTGTTTTGCCAATAGTGGGCGCAGACATCGGTGGTGATGGTAAATCCCGGGGGGACCGGCAGGCGCAGCGCGGGGTGTCCTGCCATCTCGGCCAGATTCGCGCCTTTGCCGCCCAAAAGCTCCTTCATGCCGCCGTGGCCTTCCGCCTTGCCGCCGCCGAAAAAATAGACGAATTTCTTTGTCATGCCGGATACCTCGCGCTTAATTCCTTTATAGGGGCGCATGCCGCCGCCCCTAAATTTCATTGTAAGCATATTTGAGAAGCCCAAGGGAAGGCGCGCCGGCCGGACCCGTTGATTCTCCCAATGTCCCTTATCCTCCGATACGATAGCGTTTTTATCTCCGCCAGGGCCTGTCGGCTCGGGGCCCCATCACCCTGCGGCCGGAGCAAGCGCCTCCGGCGCCCCAGGTGCCGTGAGCTCTGCGAACGGCCAGCCCGGCGACCGAAGCGCCCGAGCGAGTCCCACCGGGACTCGCTCACCTCCTCGGGCGATCCGACCCCAAGCCGCCACCCGTCGGAATCCACCGAAGCTATCTTTCTAGTGCATTTAATATTGGCTCTGTTGAAGTCTTTCCGAGACTCACGGGGAATTTATCGCGATATGTTAGAATAAGCGGATTGAAGGAACATTGAAGGAAGGACATTGCGAGGTGATTGCTTGATGGCGGGCCTCAATGAAGCCGATACCCGGGCGAAGCTGGTAGATCCCGCCATCCACGCGCGGGGATGGTCCGAGGACCTCATTCGCCGGGAAGAAACCGCCGGTGCCATCGAGGTCATTGACGGAAAACCCCGCAAGCGGGCCAAGGGCCGCACCGACTACGTACTCCGCATCAAGGTCAACGCCGAAACCCAGCCTGTGGCCGTCGCCCTGATCGAAGCTAAAGCCGAGAAACTGCCGCCCGCCCACGGTCTGGAGCAAGCCAAGTCCTATGCCGTGTGCAAGCGGCTCAATGTTCCCTTTTG
Source organism: Elusimicrobiota bacterium (assembly GCA_016206405.1). Lineage (GTDB taxonomy): Bacteria > Elusimicrobiota > Elusimicrobia > O2-12-FULL-59-9 > O2-12-FULL-59-9 > O2-12-FULL-59-9. Next base: position 1,311 of record JACQRQ010000095.1, read on the forward strand.
TTTTTCCAGCAATGGCCACCAATTCGTAGAGTTCGATAAATTCACGGGGAACACGAGCTCCCCACGGCGCATGGCCGAATTTCCAACTCCGAAGGACCTCCGTCGCCGCTACGAACAGGGGATGGGTTTCAGTCTCGAAGACCCCGCCGCCAAACCCTTGCTGACCCGTTATACAGGCGGAGAGGCCACGCGCCGGTATTACCAGGACGCCGCAATCCGCGCCGTTCTTGAAAAGATCGCTCGCTGCGAGAAAGAAGGGGAACCCCGCCGGGCACTGCTTTCCCTGGCCACGGGCGCGGGCAAGACTTTTATCGCCGTCAACCTCCTCAAGCGCATAGCGGATGCCGGGCAGTTGGGTCGCGCCCTCTTCGTTTGCGACCGGGATGAGCTGCGCAGCCAAGGGGCCGGGGCCTTCCAGAATCTCTTCGGGGCCGATGCGGCCCAGGTTTCCGCCGGCAAGCCCCAAAAAAACGCCCGCATTCTGATCGCGACCTATCAGACACTGGACGTGGACAGCGAGGAAGCCGATGCCAACTTCCTGACCAATAACTATCCGGAGAACTTCTTCAGCCATATCATCATAGACGAATGCCATCGCTCGGCCTGGGGCAAGTGGTCCCAGGTTTTGAAACGCAACGCGAATGCGGTTCAAGTCGGCCTCACGGCGACCCCTCGCAAGCTTCGGATGGAAGAAAAGACGGCTGAGGCGAAGGCCGACGCCCGGGTCACGGCGGACAACATAAAGCACTTCGGAGAGCCTGTCTACGAATACGACCTGGGCCAGGGCATTGAGGACGGCTATCTGGCGGCTTGCGAAATTCACCGCTTCGACCTATTTCACGATGACAAGATTATCACCGAGCGTGAAAGCGAGGTCACAAAAAAGGATTTGAAAGGAAAACACCTGACCAGCCCTATTACCGGCACAGAGGTGGACGCCGTTGAGGCTGATGAAAGCTATAAGCCTACTGACCTGGAAGCCAAGCTATGGATGCCCGAGCGCGTGGCGGCGATGAGCAAGCACTTCTTCGCGCGCCTCCTTGAAACCGGAGGCCCCGAGCAAAAGACCATCATTTTCTGCGCCCGAGACCATCATGCCGACGCCGTAGCCACGGAACTGAACAACCTTTATGCCGGGTGGTGCCGCGAACAAGGGAAAAACCGGCTCGACCCCTATGCCTTCAAATGCACGGCCAGCGTAGGGGGAAGCCAATATTTGGCCGACCTGCGCGGGGCCTCCCGCTCGCATTTCATAGCCACCACCGTGGAATTATTGACGACGGGCGTTGATGTGCCGGTGGTCAAAAATATCGTTTTCTTTAAATACGTTCGTTCCCCGATATCTTTTTACCAGATGATCGGACGGGGCATGAGATTGGACGCGCCGACCGGAAAGCTGATGTTCAGCGTTTATGACTATACGGACGCCACCCGGCTTTTCAATAAGGATTTCATCACGGACTTCAAACCTCGTGGCAAGGGGAGCGGAGGCTCCGAACCGCCACCGCCCATCCAAGTTGAGGGCTTTGACATCCGCATCACGGATGCCGGGCGGTCCATTCTCACCATGGTGGATGGAAAGACCCAGCCGATCACGGTCGAAGAATACAAGGCGATTCTCGCCGCCAAATTGGTGGAAGAGGCTCCGACTCTGGCGGATTTCAGGGGCCGCTGGATCAATCCGCCGGAACGCCGGGAGTTGCTGGGACATTTGCCGGATGCGGGCCGCTCGGCGATGTTGGTCCAGAAACTCGAAGGCATGGACAACTACGATCTTTATGACGTCCTGGGAGAGATCGGCTACGGCTTGGCTCCAAGGACAAGGCCGGATCGCGCCGAGGCTTTCACCTACAAGCACGCCGCTTGGCTGGAGAGCCTGCCGCCCAAAACCTCGCTCACGCTCAAGGCAATGGCCGCGCAGTTCGCCTCGGCCGGAACGGACGGCCTTGAAAATCCAGCGATTTTTCAAACCCCGGACGTCGTTCGGGCAGGCGGGCTTGCCGCTCTCAAGACATTGGGCAAACCTGCCGATATTCTGCATGAAACCAAGGCAAGGATGTTCGCGGCATGACGATGACGCCTCTAGTCTACCGTTACATCTTCCTGGATGAGGGGGGAAATCTCGACTTTTCCCCAAGCGGAACAAAATACTTCACGCTGACGACAATTACCACAAGCCGGCCGTTTTCGTTGTATGAACCCCTCTCCGATCTGCGCTACGATTTGATCGAATCCGGGCTCGATCTTGAATATTTTCACGCTGCGGAAGACAGGCAAGCCGTCCGGGATAAAGTCTTTGCCGAAGTTGCAAAGCGCCTAAACGGACTACGAATTGATTCCCTAATCATCGAAAAAAGCAAAACCGGCCCGGCGATGCGGGCATTGGACCAATTCTATCCCAAAATGTTGGGTTATTTGCTTCGCTATTTGTTCAATGGCGACGCGATCAAGAACTGTGACGAGGTCGTGGTCATCACCGACTCGCTGCCGGTCAGTACAAAGCGTCGGGCCATAGAGAAGGCAATAAAAGTCGTACTCGGAAATATGCTGCCTTCGGGCACACCTTACCGGCTCTTGCATCACGCGTCGAAGGCCAGCTTATACCTGCAACTGGCCGATTACATCAACTGGGCGATTTACAGGAAGTGGGAAGGAAACGACCGGCGCAGCTATGACTTGATCTCCGGCGGGATACAGAGCGAGTATGATTTTTTTCAGACGGGCACGACCCATTACTACAAAAAATGACCGCCCTGACTACTCCTTGCGGAGAGAGCCCCATGGGCTCTTGTCATCCGGGCGGAACCTTTACTTAAGGATAACAGTAATGCCGGCATCTGTCAATGGAAATCTGAAATGGAGCCATAAAAATGACGAGCCCGCTTTCGCGGGCTCACCGCGCCGGCCCATGCGGGCCATCCACCTCCGTGTCCTGTCCAGTTCAAAATGAAACATTTAAAGCCTCAGATGTGTTGACAAACTTAGCCCCTTTGGGGACTTCTTCCCACTCTTCGTATAAACCCCATTTTTGAAGCAACTGCCGTATTGCTCTACGGCTTAGTTTTTCATTTTCCGTCCGTCCCGTCCAACCCAATCGGCACTTGATGTCCATGAGGTCCAGCATCATCCACTCGCGATCCAACTCCTCTACCCCGTCGGTATTGAAGTAGACATCCGCCGATTTGCGATAGCCAAGCACAGACCGGGGCTTGACGTAGTTGAGCATCAGCATGCCGTCGTCGATGTCCCGGTCAATCTCCTGCATCGTCAATTTCTCAAAGTCCACCGGGATCAGCCAGTTCTGAATTTCCTGGTTGTCTCGCTCGTTGCGCCCATTGACCCACGGCGAGCGCGGCGGGATGGGATAGGGCAGTATGTTATGCCGCGCCAGGAAGTCCTGGAACAAGCCGCTTGTAAACGGCGAGCCGTGATCGTATTTCCAGACCAACGGCGCCCGCCCCATCCTTTCAACGCTCGCCTCACCATGCCGCACCGCCAGCGCCGCGGTTTCCGTCTCCTCCGCATCCCACCCTAGCCGGAATCTCGACATCTCGTCCATGGTCTTGATCAGCTCCCGGCCGTCCGGCAGCTTCATAAAGTCCGATGACCACATCACATCCCGAAACAAAAACCGCGTGCGCCGATCATGCGTTCGCTTGGCCGGCTTTGGCCTTGCCCCCCGTGCCTCTCGAAGAATATTCGCCACGCTTTGATGGCCGATGCCCACCACATGGGCAATCGAGCGCACGTCCCAGCTCGACCGATAGCAACGGTCCAGTTCGATAACCCGACAGCGAATTTCCTCCGATATCCTCATGCTCCTGGCTCGCCTTTCTCGCCACTTGCCGTTGAGCCATCGCCAATGGGTGCCGCGGGAAATTCCCCAGCAGCGGGCGAAAATCTCAACGGCGGTCCCAAAAACTTTCTCCTTCGACCACTCAAGGCAGTAGAGCTTTCTTGTTTCCGGACCTGCATGTCGTTTTTTTTAGATTCCACCTTGGGCAACGGGCCCCAGCCCTGGCGCTTGATGATCCTCTGCGCGCACTCCGCCACCAGCTTCAAGTGGTTCTTCTCCTTGCGCAGGAGCTTCTTTTCTTTCTCCAGCTTCTCGATCTTGGCTTCCAGCGACTTCAACTGCGCCTCCACATCCGCTTTCACCTTGACCTCCTTGGGCCCCGGCGCCTTGGCCTCCAACGCCATGAGGCCCGCTTGCCGGACTCGCCCCATCCACCGGTAAAATAACTCCCGCGATACCCCCGCTTGCCGACAAAGCTGCTTGATCGATTGCTGCCTGGCCAGCCCCATTAGGATTAGATCCAACCTCTCTTGCGGGCTCGGCAACTTGGTTTTTGTTGGGTTGTTCATCTGTTAGCGATACCTCCGCTTCCTTGGCCACAACCCGCAGCTCCCTGCCGCCGATGTTGCCGACGATATAAGTCGGCGGCCTGTACTCCGCAAGAGGAGGCCTCTCCTCCTCCACCTTGGCTGTGTTGGCCTCGATAATCTGCTTGACCTGGCCGTCAACCCGGTAAAACCGGTCCGATGGCATCAGGTTGTCTATCCCCTGGTGCGGCCGTTTGAAATTATAATATTCAACGTACTCGCCAATCTTCTCCTTGGCTTGTTCAAACGTCGCCAGAGGCACCTTCGACAGGCACTCCTGGTAGAGATTTCGCCAGAACGACTCGATTTTGCCGCAGGTCTGAGGATGATACGGCCGGCTGCGAATGTGTCGGATGCCGAGCTTGAGGAGCATCTGGGTGAACTTACTTCTACCTCGCCAAGTGTGGTACTGCCGACCATTGTCGCTTAAGACCTCTTTGGGCATGCCATGTTTCTCGATGGCCGCCCTAAACACCTCCTGCACGTTGGCCGCCGTTTGGAACCGGTAGAGCCCCCAGCCTACGATGAACCGGCTGTTGTCGTCCATGTAGCCAATCATGTAAATGCGGTATTGGCTCTTGAGCATGAACGTCATGATGTCCGTCTGCCAGAGGTCGTTGGGGCTGGCCCGTTCGAAGCTCTTGACCTGTGGCGGCTTGTTGCGCCGTTTATAAGCCCTGGGCTGCGGCTCTTTGCCTTGCCCCCGAAGAATCTTTCGCACCGTCTCGCGCGCCAAATCCAGAAATCCCCGGCGGTAGAGCTCCCCCTGAACTTTGCCGGTTCCAGCGGCAGGGTTTTCCCGCGTGATCTGCTCAATGATCGGCTCGGCCGCTTCGACCTTTTGGCTCTTTGTTGCCGCGCCGCTGCCCCTAAGAACGGACTCAAGGCCACCGATTCCGCGCTCCTCGTAATCACGGACCCACTTGCTTATCACTGAGCTGCTCGCCCCATAAAGCGAGTGCACTTCATTAAGCGTCAAGCCATTTAAACGGGCCTGAACAATTTCAAGCTTCTCGGAAACAGACCACATCTTCTTCCTTTTCTTTGATCTCATCTCAGCCTCCCTAAGTTAACGCTATTGGGGGGATAAGATGTCAACAGATCTAACGGCTTAGGATTGTTTCAATTATACTGGACGGGATACTTTCCAATAAGAAAGATTCGGCAGGCCCCCATGGTGACCCGCCGTCGCCAATACGTTGGGCAGCCCGGATGCTCCCAATCGAACCTGCGCGTATGAAGCGCTCACCGAAGAATGGTCCACGCGGGAGCCGCCTTTGCCGCTTTCTAAATGCGCCAGCTCCAGAGCGGCTTCGCGGATCATTTTCTGAAACGCTGGCCCTACTTCCCCAAATCGTGCCAGCGGCCGGCCAGTCGAGCCCATTGTCCGGAGTCGTGTTGTAATTGTACTATTTTTATACGTTATACCATCGTGCATGAGGCCGTGAAAATGCCCCGGCGGGGATGCGGCTCCTTGACAAGCGAAGACGATCCGGCTAGACTATATATAGTCGCAATTAAGACTATATTAAGGAGCCTCCCCACTATGAAAATGGTCAGCACGGCGGAATTAAAGACGCATGCCAACCGGCTGCTTAAATTCGTCGAAAACGGAAAGAAACCGGTCGTCATCACCAGGCACGGCAAGCCGTGCGCGGTCTTGCAGCCCTGCACCGAAGAGGACCTCGACGCCTTGGCCTTTGAGTATGGCCCCGAAGTCCTTCGCATGGCCAGGGAGTCGGCGGCGGACATGAAGGCCAAAAAGTATGTGACCCTGAAGAAATTCGCCCAAAAGCATGGTCTTGCCTGAAAATGCCCGCATCACCGCCCGGGCGCTGAAAGACCTTGAGAAGCTGCTGAAAAGGGACCCCAAAAACTTTGCCCGGGTGTGGGAGGACCTCAAACGCCTGTCCCAAGGCGCGCTTCCCCAGCCTCCCAAGAGCCTCAAAGGTTTCCACCCTCCCTTATGGCAAGTTGACTCCGGAGATTTCCGCATCTTCCACACATGGGATGGGGATATCCTCTGGATTCGAGGAGTTCCAAGAAAGCCGGAGCCGGCCAAGAGAATAAGGGCTTCCCATTAGAAACCGGTTTTTCCTACAAATAAAGGAAGCGGACGGGCAGGGGGTTGTCTACCAAGGGAAAAATCTCAAAAGAGTGGGCAGGCCATCGCATGGGCCGGCAGGGGGTTGCCCGCAAGCCCCCGTAGTGGAAGGGTGGCTCCGCCGACTTCCCGTCGGTGGAGGGGAACCACGGGACGGTTCCCCAGGGGGCTCGGGGGCCTAGGGTAAACCCCTGGCGGCCAGACCTAGACAAAACCATCAAGAAGAATTTGGAATCCTTAAAGACACCCTCTGGCCGTCCGCTCTCCTCACTCCCCCATCACCTGCACGATGACCCGCCGGTCTCTTGGGCGGGTGTCGAAATCCAAGAGAACCACCTGCTGCCAGGTCCCGAGTTGGGGGCGCCTGTCTTCCACCGGGATCGAGACGGAGGCGCCGATGAGAGCGGACAGGACGTGGGCGCGCCCGTTGTCGTCGCCCGTGAGATGATGCTTGTATTTCGTTTTCTTGGAAGCCCATTTTTCCGCCGCTTTTTTGATGTCTTGAATAAGCCCCGGCTCGAATTCGATGGTGGTGATTCCGGCGGTCGAACCCGGCATGAACACCGTCGCCAGGCCCTTTAAAATTCCGCTGCGCCGCACGATTTCACCGACGCGGCCGGTCAAATCCACAACCTCCGTGTTCCCCTGGGTCGAAACGCTGAAGGCTTCTTGGTGGATGGACATATGTTTCCCTCCTTGCGACATTGACATTTAACGCTAGTGATCAAGTGGTCAAGTGTTCGAGTGGTAAAGTGGTAGAGTGATAGAGTGATCAAGTGTTCAGGTGATCGAGCGGTCGAGTGAAAAAGCATAAAAACTTATGCGGGAGCGATATTGGGAGACATGCCGGCCAGATAGACTCCCGCGAAAACAAGAGCCGCCGCCGCCGCGTCGTGGGCCGTCAACCTTTCTCCCAAAAATAGCCAAGCCAGCGCCGCCGCCCAAACCGGCTGCAAATAGGTGTAGGACGCCACCGTGGTCGCCTCGACATGCTTGAGCGCCCAAAGATTGAGCCAGTAGCCGAGCATCGTGGGAAAAACCACGGCGTAAGCGACGCCGGCCCAAGCCCGGGCGGGCACCGCCGCGAAATTCATGTGCAGCGCCGATGCCAAACCGAGGGGCAAAATGCCGATAAAACCGAAAGTGAAAATCCAAGCCATCATGCTCAGAGGATCCATGCGCTCCGTCATCGGCCGGGAAAGGACCAGGTAGAGGCTGTAAGACGCGCAGTTGATTAAAATCATGACGTTGCCCGCCAAAGCGTAGAGGCCGGGATTTACGTCGGCCGCGCCGGCTCCCGTCAGCCACAAAACTCCCGCCAAGGCCAGGCCGATGCCGCACAGGCGCCGCGCGCTCACCCTCTCGCTGCCCAGCAGCAGCGCGAAAGCGACCGTCAGCACGGGAATGGAGGTGATGAGAATGGAGGCGGAGGTGGCGGTCGTACGAGTCAGACCCTCAAGAAAAAAAAGCTGATTGACGACGATTCCAAAAAAAGCATAGAGCGCCAGCCGGGCGTAATCCGGCAGTCCCCCCGCCACTCGGCCCCCTCCACGCCAGCGCGCCGCGAGATGCAGCATTGAAGCGGCGCCGGCGGCCCGGACCAGCGCCAGAAAGGCGGGCGGCACGTCCCGCAAAGTCACTTTGCCGACGACGTAGAAGCTCCCGAAAAAAAACGATATCAGGACCAATACCGCATGAAATTTCATGTTTCGGGAAAAAGCCGGCCGCGCGGCGAGGCTTCCAAAAAGCGCTATTGCGACACCCGGGCGAGATATTTGCCGCTTTCCACGTCCAGCCGCACGCGGTCGCCCGCTTTTATGAATTGCGGAACAAGAACGCGCATGCCGTTTTCCAGGGTCGCGTCTTTAAAGGTGGTGTCATGGCCGTGAATCCCCTCCCCCGTGCTCGCGACGGCCATCTCGACCACGTCGGGATAATTGACGCTCAAAGGCCGCCCCTCGAAAAATTCAACTTCGAGCGCTTCCTCCGCTTTGAGAAAAACCGCGTACGGGCCGATGACTTTTCTGTCCAAGGAAATCTGATCGTAGCTCTGCGGATTCATAAAAACGCGGGCGTCGCCCTCCGCGTAGAGAAATTGCATCCGGACGGTCTCCACGGGCAAGTCCTCCACCTTGTCGGAGGGAGAAAATCTCCTTTCGGCGATATGCCCCGTGGAGACGTTGCGGAGCTTGGCGTGCATCATGGAACCGGCCTTTCCGGCACCGGCGTGGAGATTGGCCTCCACGACTTTGAAAATATCGCTTCCCAAGCGGATGCTGTGCCCGTTTCTTAAATCGCCCGCGTTGAGCATAAAATAATTATGGGAACTTTAAAACCCGTCCGTCAAGGCGCGGAGCCGCGCTCAAAAACTCGGTCCAAGAACGCCTTTGCCAGAAGGCCGATGTCGGGGAAATTGCTTTCCCGGGGGCCGGCCACGTTTAAAACGGACACCCGGCGCTCTTTGAGCCAGTCCCGAACGGTGTGGGCCTCGGGCGCGGAGCGCAAATCCACGACCAGGCACGGTTTTCGGCCGCGGCCGGCTAAGTAAACCGTCAAGGCGGTTCCCCCCTTGGGCTCGCCAATGGTCAAAATCAAGGTGGCGTCCGAATCGCGGACATTCCACTCCGTGCGCTGCGCGTATTCCTCCGACGGCGTTTCCTCAAGGGGATATTTCTGCTCGATGGGCCCGTCCTCGGCGATTCGTCCCTTTGGGCACCAGCCCCCGCAATCGATTTCAGCCTCCAGGGCGAAATCCAGCGCCGCCCGGTCCACCCCCGTCTGACCTCCGGAAATTATTTTCTTGAGCATGCTGGAGATTCGGGCGTTGCCCTTCCGCCTATTGTATAAGGTTGCCGGGGCCGTGTGCAAAAATTGACCCGTATGCCGCAAAAATGTGTAATGAATGCATGCTCCAGATTTTGCCCGCGGACGAGCACAACGCCCAACTGCTTGCCCACGTCCATCCGGCGGGCTGGAAAAATCCCCAGCCGCCCCCCAATTACAACCTCGTCGTCATCGGCGCCGGAACCGCCGGCCTGGTGTCGGCCGCGGGCGCGGCCGCCCTGGGCGCCAAAGTCGCCTTGGTCGAAAAGGGACTTTTGGGCGGAGACTGCCTCAATTTTGGCTGCGTGCCATCCAAGGCCCTCCTCCGCTCCGCCCGGGCGCTCGCCGACCTCAGGGACGCCGGCAGCTTCGGCGTTTCAGTCGACGCTCCTGCGCAGGCGGATTTTGCGGCCGTCATGGAGCGCCTCCGGCGGCTTCGGGCACAAATAAGCGCCCATGATTCCGCGCAGCGATTCTCCAATCTGGGCGTGGACGTCTATTTGGGCGCGGCGCGATTCACCGGCCGCCGGACGATCGACGCCGGCGGCGCGGAGCTGCGCTTCAGCAAGGCCGTCATCGCTACCGGCGCCCGGGCGGCGCTTCCCCCCGTCCCCGGCCTCAGTAACGCCGGCTTTTTGACCAACGAAAGCGTCTTCTCTCTGACGCGGCTGCCCCAACGCCTGGCGGTCATCGGCGGGGGACCGATCGGCTGCGAGCTGGCCCAAGCCTTCGCCCGCCTCGGCGCGGAGGTGACTTTGCTTCACAAAAATGCCCATTTGCTGGACCGTGAAGACGAGGACGCGGCGGACATCATTCAACGAATCTTTCTGCGCGAGGGAATTCGCCTGGAACTCGGCTGCAAAATCTCCCGCGTCGAAAAATCGCCCGCGGGCAAGACGATCCGCTTTGCCGTCAATGGCGAGGAGAAAACGGCCACGGTCGATGAAATTCTAGTCGCCACGGGCCGCGCGCCGAATGTGGAGGGCTTGGAGCTTGAGCGCGCCGGAATCAATTTTGATTTGCGCGACGGCATCGAGGTCAACGACACTCTGCAAACGAGCAACCCGCGCGTCTACGCCGCGGGCGACGTCTGCATGCGGCACAAATTCACTCACGCGGCCGACGCCGCCGCGCGCATCGTCCTGCAAAACGCCCTGTTCAGGGGCCGAAAGCGCCTGAGCGCGTTGACCATCCCGTGGTGCACGTACACGGACCCCGAAATCGCCCACGTGGGCCTCACCAAGCGCGAGGCCCTGGCGAAAGGAATTTCCGTGAGCGCTTTTGTGCGCCCCCTCAAGGATGTGGACCGCGCCGTGGTTGACGGAGAGGAGGAAGGCTTCGTCAAGATCCACGTCAAAAGCGGCAGCGACCGGATTTTGGGCGCGACCGTCGCGGCGCGCCACGCGGGAGAGATGATCGGCGAAATCACTCTCGCCATGGCGGAGGGAATCGGCCTGGGCGCCCTGTCGGCCGTGATTCACCCCTACCCGACCCAGGCGGAAGCCATCCGGCAAGCGGCCGACGCCTACAACCGCACGCGCTTGACGCCCGGGATTAAAAAATTGCTGTCTTTTTGGCTGCGCTGGACACGCTGAATGGATCAGGGTACCGGCGGCGAAGCCGCCTCGGGAGGCTTGATTGATTCTGGTCCGGGCAGGGGCAGCCCTTCTCCAGGCACGGGCGGCGCTTCTCCAGGCGGAGGCGAAGCTTCTCCCAGCGCGCGCGGCGCCTCTCCCGGCATGGCGGGAAGCGGGGGTCCGCTGACGCCCTCCACTTCCAGCGTGATTTCCACCTCATCGCCTAAAAGGTAGCCGCCCCGATCGAGCTTCTCGTTCCACACCATTCCAAAATCCTTGCGATTTATTTTTCCCGTGGCCATGGCGCCGACCCGCTGCATGCCTTGCGGATCTTTGTCCATGCCCAAAATCTGAAGGTCCAGCACCACCGGCTTGGTAACGCCCAGAAGGGTCAGGTCCCCATGCAGCTTGGCCGTATCGTCGGCAAAATCGGCGACCTTTGTGCTGACAAACCTCATGTCGGAAAATTTTTCGGCGTTGAAGAATTTGGCGCCGCGCAGGTCGCCGTCCCGTTGTTCGACTCGCGTGTCGATGCTGGCGGTGCTGATCATAGCCTCAACCCTCCAAGCTTCCGGCTTGTCTTCCTCGTAATCGAAGAAGCCAAAAAAAGCCTTGAAGTTTCCGGAGACTTTCCCGACCAGATGCCGGATCCGGAAACTGACGCTGCTGTGCATCGGATCAATGTGATAGGTCATCGCCCAAAGCTGCGGCGCAGGCAGGACCGCGGCCAAAACCAGGATTTGCAGCATTTTTTTCCGCATCAGTGCTCCTCCTTAAGAAGGCTCATTCCGCCGCTTCCGCCCGCTTCTCCCAGGGACTGCCGGCGGAACCAGCCACCCGTATTTATAGCAAATTGGCCGGCAAAACGCCTAATTGCGCCAACAGCCATAACGCTCCCATGAGCCAGGCAAATCCCAGCA
>JACQRQ010000088.1 GCA_016206405.1 Elusimicrobiota bacterium
CGCTCAATCCGATCCGCCTGCCGCTCGGCACGCACACCGTGACGCATTGGGCTGAGGACAAGGTCCACAACATGAGCGCGCAAATCACCGAAACCTTCGTGATCTTCCCTCCTTGTCCGCAAAAGATGCTCGCCGCCACTACGTTCATCGAGCTCAAAGGCACCGTTCAAACCGGCTATCCTGGCAATCCGACGCAGTTGTGTTCCAACCAAAGCATGTTCTTAAACGGAACCGTTAATGTGTACGGGGACCTTCAGTCCCCCGTCATCGACAAGACGGGCGGCAACGTGAGCATCAGCGGCCAGCAGATGCTGACCTCCCCCAATCTGCCGGCCCAGCTCCTCGATATGGCGCCGCTCGTGGCCAAGTACTCGTTGCCGATCAACAACAACAACAGCCGGATTCCGCAGGGCTTCCTGACGCCGGAGGGCGGTCTCCTCATCGGCTCGCAAAACAGCCTGCAGTTGACCGCAGGCGCCTACTATTTCACCAGCCTGACCCTCAAGGGCCAGGGCCAACTGACCACGAGCGGCACGGTTCAAATCCTCGTCAATGGGCCTGTCACGATTGGCGGCCAGGGCGGCGGCGGCAGCTTCAATGCCTCCGGCCCTGACGAAAATTTGTGGGTATTCGTTGCTGCGCCTCAACCGGTAGATCTCAATGGCCTGGGGCAGGGGATATTCAAGCTTTACGCGCCCTTCAGCGATTTGGGGATTTCTGGAAATGCGCGGGCATCCATGTGTTCTTATGTCCAAAGCGCCAAGCTAAACGGAACCTCGCTTGCCGTGGCGAGCGGAAACCAATTGCCTCCCCCTCCGGGCTCCTCCGGCTCTTCGACGGCATCCTCCGATGCCACAGAGGCTGATCCCACCTTCCAGTTGGGCGAAGTGTACGCCTATCCCAACCCGGCCAAGCCGCCCTATATGCCGACCCTGCACGTTGAAACGGGACTGGCCAATGAAGTGCAGATACGCATCTACGACGTGTCCGGCGGGCTGGTGCATGAGGTCAGTTTGAGCGCCGCGCCTGCGGTCATTGACAACAAGTATGCCTACGAATACGGGTGGGATACCTCCGGCATCGGCAGCGGCGTCTATATCTACGCCATCACCACCAAGAAAACAGGCTACCCGGATCTCAGAGTCACCGGCAAATCCGCGGTCATCAAATAAGACTCCTCCACATTCATCCTAAATCGGGGAAGGAATTTCATTTTGCGGCGCCGCGCGCACGCGCAGAAGGCGCTCCAGATTGCTCCGTGCGCCGGCATGCGCGGCGTTGAGTTTCAGCGCTTCCCGAAATTGCTTTTCGGCCGCGCTCAGGCGCCCTTGATTAAAATAAACGATTCCCAAACTGTTGTGAAATTCAGGCTGCAAGGGATCCTGCCTAAGAAGGTTCTCGAAATAAATCACCGCCTCGCCGACCTTCCCCTGCCTCATAAGCACATCTCCCAATTGAAACAGGGCCTTTATATCGGTGGGCCTAATTTGTAGAAAACTTCGGTAGTAACGCGCCGATTCCTCCAAATCGCCTTGCTGCGCCAAGGCAAGCGCCAGATTGCCGTGGGCCAAGAATTGGCCGGGTTCCAATGCAAGCGTCTGCCGGTAGTGCTCAATCGCCCGGCCCAGTTCACCTTTTTCCCTCAGGGCGTCGCCCATTTTAAGGTGGGCCACCGCGCTCCCGGGATATAGAGTCAGCGCGCGCGTCCATAAACTTTCCGAATTTTGCCAATAGCGCAATTGAGTCCTCGTCTGAAAAGAACAAAGCAGCAACACAACCAAGGCGACAACGGTTAAAGATCGGGATAGAAAACGCCGGGCCGAGATTGCTCGGACCAGCGTCCAAGCCAGAGCCACCGCCAAGCCGGCGTGGGGAATGTAGGTATACCTGTCGGCCCTGGAGTGGAGCCCGACTTGAATAATCCCAATCACCGGCGCCAAAGTGATTAAAAACCAGAACCATCCGAGCATAATATACGGATGCTTTTCGCGCAGCCTGTAAGCCAGAAAACTGGCCGCCACCAAAGCTGCGAAAACGGCAATCGCTCCGAAAGGGTTGGCCGCCAGGCCCGGATGCGGGTAAAAGACGGTCAAATTCCATGGAAGAGCGATGGCCCATAGGTACGCGACATAGGAAATCACGGCATTGACGCATCGCGCCAAAAGGGGCAAGGTTTCCAGCGGCATCAGAGCGGATTTTTCCGAGGCGACCAGCGTCACGGCGCTCGACACAAGCGCCAACGCCAAGAGAGGAATCTTTTCAAGCAACAATTTCCGAAAATCCTGCCGGCAGCGCAAACGGCCCAACGGCCAATAATCCAAAAGCAGAAGAGCAAAAGGAAGGCTGACCAGCATCGGTTTGGACATCAAGCCTAAGGCGTAGAGGCCGATGACGCCACCGAAGCGCTTCCAGGAAGGCAGGCGCGCGTAGCCGATATAAGCGCCCATAGCCAAAAACCAAAACCAAGCGCACAGCACGTCTTTGCGTTCCGCCGCCCAGGCCACCGATTCGACCCGAAGCGGGTGCAGGGCGAACCAAAACGCCGCGAAGGCGCTGGGCCAAAGCTCCCGCGTCATGGCCCGCAGAAGCAAGAAAAAAAGGGTTGAGTTGGCCGCATGCAGCAGGAGGCTGGTCAAATGGTGGCCTCCGGCGTTGAGACCGTAGATTTGACAATCCAGCATATGAGACAGCCACGTCAGGGGATGCCAATGCGAACCGCGGAGCGTTGTGAAAGCCCACGCCGCTCCCCGCATCGTGACCCCCGAGCGCACCTGCTCATTGAGGACGATGTATTTATCATCGTCAAAATTGACGAATTCGTGGCTAAGCGCAGGCCAGAAAAGGACGAGTGTCGCCAAGCACAGCGAAAAAGCGACGCATAGCGCCAACCGTGTTTGAGAAAATGTCGCGGGTTGCTGCATACCCCTCCTGCGCATTCCTCCGATACCGCCCTCAGCATATTCCAATCCAAAGATGAGCCCC
>JACQRQ010000089.1 GCA_016206405.1 Elusimicrobiota bacterium
CTTAGGATCGCCTTCGCTCTGGCGCTGTCCTTGAGCTTCGGTTTTTACTGTCTGGATTGGTTCAACGCCGCGCGCTTCGCCGCGGGACGGCCCTTCACCGACATCGGGATGCGCTGGGAAACGGCCATCGCCTTAAGACCCGGCTGGGTCTGGGTCTATTTCCTGTACTTTCCGGTTTGCTTTCTGCCCCTGTTCCTGCCCGAGGTGCGGCGGGATATCGCGGTCTTTCGCAGGACGGCCCTCGGCTACGCGGTCCAATTCGTCGTCGCCGGATTTTTCTTTTTTATGATTCCGCTGCGGATGACGCGCCCGGAGCTGGCTTCTTCCACGCTGAGCCTGAAAGCGCTGCAATGGGTGTACGCCATCGATCCGGGCTTCAACATCTTTCCCAGCCTGCATGTGGCCAACACGGCTTTCCTCGCCTGCATGGCCTGGAAGTTTCGCGGCCGCGCGGCGGGGCTTTGCCTCTGGATAATTTGTATTTTGATTTCGATCAGCGCCATGCTGGTCAAGCAGCACTATTTTTGGGATATCCCTTCCGGCCTGCTGCTCGGCGCCGCCGGCTACCGCCTGGCCTTCGCCAGCGCCCTAGGCGACCTGCTCGCCCAGGCTGACCTGAAAAAAAACATTTCCCAAAGCCATCCGCAAAGTTTCAAAGCTGGCAAGATCGGCCAAGCTGGTCTCAGGCTTGAGTGAGTCTAAATTCCTTTAATCGGGGGCTGCCGCCGGGTTTGCCCTTGGTTCCCTTTTTCATTGAAGCGGCGGGACCTGTCCCGGGGCGCCTTCCGAAAAACGGGACCCCTTCGGGGCCTGCCCGCAGTCGCGGGCGCGCAAGGCGGGTGTCCACCGGACACCCTGCGCCCTCCGAGAGCGCCCCTCCCCGGCACCCCTTCCGTACAAATATCCCAGCGGGACACCACTCCGTGGTTTCCCCTATCTCAGACTCGCTGCATGTCGGAGCGGTCTTCCGGGAGGGTTTTCTCCAGGCATCCCCGTGCCACCCGCCACATTTTTATTATTTTGTCCTTTAATACGGGCAAATCCCGGCGACATCCCCCTAAGAAATTAAGGAACATAAAAGTTCAGTGGTTGCTGACCTAGCCCAACTTCCGCAGTAGCCGCCGTTTTCTGTCGATTTTCGGCCTAAAAGGCCGGCCCTCTTCGTCTAAGAATTTTTGCCGCCGTGCCCAAAACGTGATGTAGTGGCGACCTTGGGTCTTGTGGCCTCCGTCGATGAAATGATTTTCTATTGACATGTACCTGCGGCATACCATCAGACGCAAAGATGGCAAGACCCACAAATATTGGCAACTGGTGAGGTCCGTTCGCATAGGCAAGAAGGTCCGCCAAGAAATAGTCGCTCAACTCGGCGAACTCGACGCGAAGGGCCGTCTGCGAGCGAGCGAGTTGGCGCGGCGGCTGGGTGGACACGCCGAGCGACCCGGCTTATTCGATCCGCCGCTTGAGAAAGAAGTCGTTCAAGTGCGGTTAAACGGCGTAAAGCTGGAACGAGTGCGTCAATTCGGCGACGTGTGGCTGGGCTGCAAACTGTGGCAGATGGCGAAGCTCGACGATTTTTTCGAGACGTACCTGGCGCCCGGCGAAGAAAATATACCGTGGGCAACGATGGCGAAGATTTTGACGGTGGCCCGGCTCTGCGAGCCCTCCAGCGAGCTGCACATTGCCGAGGACTGGCTGCGTAAAACGGCGCTGGCCGACATTCTCGGCGTCGACGAGGAGAAGATCAACGAAGACCGCTTGTATCGCGGCCTCGACAAAGTGCTGCCCTTGAAGTCGGCGCTGGAAGCCCACGTGAAGAAGCAGTGGGAAGGGTTGTTCGAGATTAAATACGACCTGCTGCTCTACGACATCACCTCGACTTATTTCGAAGGCAAGCTGGAACAAAATCCGCAAGCCCAGCGCGGGCACAGCCGGGATCACCGGCCGGATTGCAAACAGGTCTGCATAGGGCTGGTCGTAACGCGGGACGGGATGCCGCTGGGCTACGAAATATTTCCGGGCAATCTTCACGACTCCAAGACGGTCAAGACGACGGTAGCGACGATCGAGTCGCGCTATGGGAAAGCTGATCGGGTGTGGGTGATGGACCGCGGGATGGTCAGCGACGAAATCTTGACATGGATGCGCGAAGGCGGGCGGCGCTATTTGGTGGGCTTGCCCAAAAGCGAGTTGAAGAAGCACGCGGCCGAACTTGCAGACGCCAAGGGCTGGAAGGTTGTTCGGGGTGGAGTCGCCGTGCGATACGCTCAAGCCATCCCAGGCGACGAAAGTCTTGGCGGCGACTTATTGCTTCTGTGCCGCAGCGACGATCGCCGCCAGAAAGAGGCGGCGATGCAGGAGTTATTCTCGAAGCGAATCGAAGAAGCGTTGGCGAAATTGCAGAGGCGTTGTCAGAAAGCGGCCCGGCCTCTGTCCTTGGAGAAAATCCAGCGACAGGTGGGCCGGCTATTGCAGCGCAATCAGCGCGCCGCAAAGTCCTTCATCATCCGCTGCCAGGCCGCGTCCGATCAACCGTCGGGTCTGCGCGTTGAATGGAGCCGCGACGAGGCGGAGCGGACTTTCAAAGAGCAGAGCCACGGATGTTACGCATTGCGCACCAACGTCCGCGATTGGACGGAGGAGGATGCGTGGAAGACATACATCCAGTTGACCCAAGTGGAAAACGCGTTCCGCGCCCACAAGTCAGAACTTGAGATCCGGCCCATCTGGCACCACAGGGAAGATCGAGTCCAGGCGCATATCTTCGTCTGCTTTCTGGCTTACGTTCTTTGGAAGCTTCTGGAGCAGTGGCAGAGTCGGGCGGGCTTGGGTGATTCGCCGCGTACTATCATGGAAGAGTTGGGGCACATTCATAGCGGAGACGTTGTGCTGCCCACAACAACGGGGGAAAAGATTCGATTGCGGAGCATCGTCACGCCGGAGAAGGCACAGAAGATCATCCTGCAATTTGGGTATCGACTTGCCCAGGCGCATGAGAATCCCGAATTTGGTGTCAAAATGTAGTGGCGACTTTTAACCCCAAATACTGGAAATTCCAGCACTTTTATGCGAACGTTGCGGAAGTTGGGCTAGTTACTGGTCCAAATAGAGATTTCGAGCATGCTTTTTTCCCTATTAAAATCCCAACTTGTCGATGGTGCCGCGGACGCTTGGCTGTAGTCCTTCCTTATTTTTGTCTTCAGAAGGCTGCGGCTAACCAACTATGCTGCAGCATAAATTCCGGTATCCGGCAGAAATCCGACTATCCAGCCTGATCTTACCCAGGAAAGTAAATTCACTTGACAAAAGCCCACCCCCCTGTTATACTTATATTGGGGGATATGAAAAATGACAAACAATATTGAAATAGATAAAATAAATGC
>JACQRQ010000007.1 GCA_016206405.1 Elusimicrobiota bacterium
ATCCACCGGCAAGACGGGATACATCTGGTCGGCCGGCAATTTCCAGGCTCCGGCGACTTTTTTAGGCGAGAATTCAAAATGGAACGCCGCGTCGGCCTCATCCCCGTGGGCCTACTCCGGCGGCGGAAGCTGGCCCGGCAGCGCCGCCGAGCAAAAAGACGGTTATACCTACGATTTAAACGCCCGCGGCCACGGCTCCGACGAGGGCTACGGGCTGGCGACCAGCACGCTGGAGTTCACCATCGACAAGCTTGTCCCGGTTCCGTCCGTCACCAACCCCGCGGGAGGCGTGCCGACCAATTCGGTCGCTTCCATCAACGGAAGCGTTCAGGACAGCGGCGCGGGAGTGTCCAGCATCACCATCCGCATCGGGGATTTATGGAGCGCATCCAGCCCGCTTTCAAGCCCCGCCAGCTATTGGAATACGACGACGGGCGTGTGGCAGGACGGCGTTTTTGAATCCACCGTGTTTGTGCAGGGCGCGCCGCCCTTTCCGTCCCTGCAAGGCTGGAGCCGCACGACCGTCCTGCCGGCGTGGCAGGGCGGCCGTAAATACCGTATTGAAAACTTGGCCATGGACGCTTTGGGCCAGACCACGTCGGGGGGTCAAATCGCGAGCATTGATTTCATTTACGACGTCGCTTCTCCCACCGAAACGATGACCGCTCCCAGCGTGAGCGCGGACGTCAACAACCCCAACTGGGTCAACAACTTCACCGGGATGTCCGGCGCGGTTCAGGACGACGTGACCAGCGCCTTAAATACCCGCACGGTTTATGTGCGGCTGCGCACCGAAGACAACGGAAAGTTTTGGGACCCCGGGCCTTTGAATTTTAATCTTCAAAGTTCGGCCACGCATTATTGGATTCCCATCAACACCACCGGCAATTCCTGGTCCTATGCGCCCGCCCAGTTGGCGGGAGCCATGACCCCGGGTTTTAAGTATCGCATCGAGTTGTGGTCCAAAGACGGCGCCGGAAACACCACGGCGGAAAACGGCAACCCCAACCCGCAATTTGCCACCGCGCATTCCACGGGGTATTTCAAGTTTGACAACCTTCCGCCGACGTCGGCGATCTCGTTTCCGGCCAACGGCGCCGCTCCCAACGCCTATGGTTTCAGCGTCAGCAGCAACGCCCCGTCTGTCTCCACGATGACGGGCACGGCCTCCGATGGGGTGGGGGAATCTGGAATTTATCAGGTGCAGTACCGGCTCTACGACAAGGATGCCAATCAGTACTGGTGCAGCCACTCGATCGTTTCCGGGTCGAGTTGTTATGGAGATCCCATCAATTCGTTCTTCACCTTGGACGTGGGGGAGGAGGCGCCTTGGAACGTCGCTTTTTCAACGAACGCCGACTGGAATACCTGGCATTCCACGGGCATCCCCTGGATTTCTGTCAACGGCCACAACTTCGATTATATCCTCCGGGCCGCGGACGTTGCGGGCAATACGCAGGTCAGTTATTCGACCGTCACCTTTGTGTATGATTCCTCCGCGCCGACCACCTTTATCCAATACCCCGCCGTCAGCGGCCGCGCCTATCTGGACCAATTAACGGTCATTTCGGGAACCGCGCTGGACCAGCCGCAGCCCTATTTTTCCGGAATAGCGCCGCTGGTCAACAGCGGAATGCGCATCGGCATTCAAAGACAATCCGACAGTTGGTGGTGGACTTCCGGCAATTGGAGCGCTGCGCGCAACGACCCGGCCGTGAGCGCCTTGGATTCCTCCAATCCCAGAAATTGGTCCTTCAGCATCCCGGCGGGTTTCTGGACACCGATCGGCTCAACCGAGAGCTTCAAGGTTTTCGTCTGGGCCATTGACAACGTTTCCCAGCCGGACACCAACTATAATAATAAGGAATCCTCGACCTCCGAATCCGGCAGCCATTTTCTCACCTTCCATTATGAGGTGCAGCCTCCCTCCAGCACGATCACGGCGCCGTTCGATTCGACGTGGTACTCCAACACCTCCCCCAACAACTTGCCCAGCATCAGCGGGACCGTCTTTGATAGGCCTCAAACCAGCATCCGCGCCGGGTTTAACGCCGCCAACCCGGCTCTGCTGGAAATCCGGGATGAGGACGCCAATCCCAAGGCGCACTGGAACCAGTCCGCGTCTTCATGGTCCGTGGCCAGCGTTTTCAACACCACGACCTTCAATATCGGCCCGGTCGCCTCCACCTGGAGCTTCAACACCGCCACACTGATATCCAATATGGCCAGCGGCCGGACTTACCGGGTGCGCGTCAAAAACCGGGACGCCGCCTATAACGACAACAACCCCGACACTATCGCGGGGACTGAAGAATCACTGGCGGACCCCAATGCCGAGCCGCCCAATTACGACAACATCGGTTTTTTTAACTGGGACGTCAGCCCGCCGGCGACGCAGATCAAAAATCCGGTGAGCGGCAGCACTGTGACGGTGACCCCTGCCGTCATTACCGGCACGGCCAGCGACCCATTGTCCAAGAACGCCGGTTTGGGGAAAATATTTGTTTCCATTCAGAGGGAGGTGAGCGGCAATTACTTGGACGCCCTGAGCGGAGGCGGCTTCAACTCCGGCTCGGCCCTTTATTTTGAGGCTTCGATATGGCCCTCTTCGTTCACGTTGAATACCTCCAACGTCACGTTTCCTATCAACGAGTACTACCACGTGCGCGCCCGGTCATCCGACACGGTCAACAATCTCGAAAGCATCAGCGCCTTGGAGGCGGCGGACACGAACCACATCCGCTTCCGCTATGCGACTCCGGATACCGGCTCCGCGATGTCGGTTCCCGGCGCCGGCAACCCCCATTATCAGGTGACCGCCGCCAACCAACTGACGCAATTGTTGGGCAGCGCCCAGTACGCGACCACGGCCCAGGTGTTGATCCAGCAGACCGATAACGGCTTTTATTGGTCGGGCTCCTCGTGGACTTTGTCGCTCACCTGGCTCGGGGTGCATACCTTCACCGGCGCAGGGGCGAGCGAAAGCTGGTCGTTCAACTTTAATTCCGCCGACTGGGCTCTGCATGGAAACAAGAATTTTAAGGCCAGCATCCGGGCTTGGGACGGGGACCCTCCGGGCGGAACGGTTCAGTCCGCCCAACCGGCTGAAAGGACGTTCGTGATCGATTCGACCGCCCCGGTGGTTCAAGTCAGCACCCCTCCGGCGCCCACCCCGTCCGATACGGTTGCTTTCTTGAATCAGTCCACTACGTTTTACGGCACGGTCGATGATCAGCCCGCGGGAACGCCAGGACAAATCGACGCGGCCACCATCAAGTTCACGTTGGTGCGCTTGAAGGACAATTATGAGTGGTCCGTGGCGCAATCCACCTTCGTGCCATCGGGGACGGCGCTGATCGGCCTGCCTCAGAGCGGAAACCTATACGCTTACACCACTGCGTATTTCCAGACCGGGCAGGCTTATGAGGATGGGCTTTTGTACCGGGTCAAACTGGACGCCAGCGACCGTGGTCAAAATGCGGCCGTCACTTCCACGCGCACTTTCCGCTTCGACATTTCAAGCCCCACCGCCGTCATCGATATGCCTAAGGAAAAGACGGTGGTGAGCAGTCTGCCGTCCATCACCGGCGCTTTCAGCGATTTCGATCCGGTCGCGCCGCTCAGCAACGATTACGACCCTTCCGGGGTGAGCGAGGTGCAGTTGTGCATACAAAGGACGCAGGTGTCTCCCATCCGATATTATCAGGAAAGCCCGGCGGGATTTCTACAGACGGACTCCAGCCTATGTTGGCTCAACGCCGCCGTCTACGCCAGTTCCTGGGTCTACACGCACGCCAGCTTGAACGGGTCTTTCACCTCCGGAGAAACGTATATTGTTTACGCGCGCGCCAAGGATAAGGCCGGCAATGTTCAGGACGTGTTCAATACGTTCGGCTCCAGCCGGCCCTTCGTCATCGACAAAGATGCCCCAACGGTGTCGATCACTTCGCCCGTCGACGCCAATAAATACACGCCCGCCGTCATCAATCAGGCCGGCAACCAAATAAAGGGCGCGGCTTCCGAGAATCCGGCCGGAGCGGGCGTTGCCAACGCCGGCTTCCAGACGGCCAACGACGTGGACGTGGAGCTTTCCTTCTTGGGCTCATCGGTCGATCGCGTGCTGGATGGCGGTTCGACCTATTATTGGACCGGGACGGGTTGGTCCTCCACGACGGCAACCCAATTTTTGCAGGAGGAAGTCGTGGCCGGCGGATGGTCCTTGGGGCTTTTTCCCAATTCCAATAGCGCCGCGGACGGCGCGTCCTGGGCTTGGGCGGGCGACAAGGAGTTCCGTGTTCGCGCTAAGGGACGGGACAGCGCCGTGGATGGCTCCTCGGTTGCAGCCCGCAATGCCGGCGCTTACGGCAGTTATGTGAAGTTTACGGTGGATGCGACCCTTCCGGTTTCAACGGCGACCGTGCCCGCTTCCAGCGTCACCTACGTCAATTCCCTGCCCACCATCTCCGGCACCGCGGATGGCAGCTTGGCGGGAATCAAGAAAATGGAGCTGCGTCTCGTCGCCCAAAACGGGGCGCAGGCCGGATATGAATGGACCGGCTCTTCCTGGACCAACGCCGGCGGGCCGTGGTGGTCGACGGCCACCTTGGTCGGCAACGGAACCACGTGGTATTACAACCGACTCGGCGGAGCTTTCGGCAACGACGTGCAATATACTTTTCAAGTTCGGGCGACCGACAACGCCGACCAGGTGCAAAGCCCCGTTTACGGCGCCAATTTTGTTCTCGATACCAGCAGCCCGACCCTCTCCTTTGTGCGCCCTCTGGGTCCCCCGGAACCGCCCGGCTACTCCAATAATGCCGAGGGCGCCAATATCGGCACGGCCGGCAACCCCATCGCCGGCGCCAGCTCCGATCCGGGCGGCAATCCTTCCACCGTCAGCGAGGTGTGGATAGCGATTTCAACGGGAACGAGCGGCACTTTGTCGTGGTGGAGCGCCGGCAGCCAGAGTTTTTCTGTTTACCAGGCCAGCGTACACTGGAACCAAGTTTCTGGCGGCCTCGCCAGTTGGACCTACGCTCCCGCGGGTCTCTCCGCCGCTTTTGCCGATAATAATATTTACTATGTTTTCGTCAAAGCCCGGGACGCCGCCGGCAATTGGCGCGGACTTTTGAGCGATCCGGGAGACGCCGAGTGGGTTTTGGCTCAGACGCGGCAAAATTTCAAGTACGACACCAGCCGTCCCACGGCGTATATCAACCGGCCGAGTCAGAGCTATCATCACAAGGCGGATATGACGACGCTTTCCGGGACCGCCAGCGACCCCAACGGGGCTACGGGGTCCGGACTAAGCGCCGTGGAGGCGGCTGTCCAGGTCCTGACGGGCCCCGATGCGCCAAACTATTGGCATTGGACCAACGCCCAATTCCAGGCCGGGGGGCCGTTCTGGACGACGGCGCAGAACCTGAGCCCGTGGTCCACCGGAACGCCGGCCGCCATATTTACGGACGCCTTGCAGTACAAGATTCACGCCCGCGCAAAGGACAAGGCCAACAACCTGCAGCAGACGGCGACCGAAGCGACGTTTTTCTATGACGTCACGGCGCCTGCCTACAGCATCACCTTTCCGGCAAACAACGGCAACTACAATCTCGCGGCGCTTTCGAATATGAGCGGCGGCACCACCGATGCGACCTCCCAGACTTCGGGCGTGGAGATTTTGCTCAAGATGCAGGGAACGGAGGGCTACTGGAACGGCGGCACGGCGGGCAGCATCGCGGATTGGGACACGGGGGCGGGCAAGGAAAACAACTGGCGCGTGGCCACGGACACCAATCCCTGGACAAAATCCTTCCCTCCCCTCGGCAATTTCTCGGAAAGACAGTTCACCTTGTGGGTGCGGACGACGGATTATGCCCTCAATTTTTCGACCACTCCCAACAACACGCGCCTGGCCAACAACGAGCTCTTCGACGGCACTCCTGCCCGTCAATTCAAGTTCGACAACACGGCTCCGATCTCGGTGACCACCAATCCGGCCCAAGGGGCCTATATCGCGACGTCCATGACCTCGATCGCCGGAACTTCCGATGAGACGGCCATAGGCGGCGACGCCCCGTCCGGCGTCAACAACCTCAAGCTGAAGATCAAGCGCAGCGACGGCGAATATTGGCGATTTGACGCCAGCACTTGGACCGCCAACGCGACCGACCCCGGATTTTCCGATATAGGCATCCAGTTGCTTGGAACCGCTCCTGCCGAATGGCTCCATACCTTCCCGGCCGCCGCCTGGGAAAACGGCTACCAGTATTCCATCAATCCCCAGGGTTTCGACGTGGCCACCAATGTGGAAAACAGTTATTCCACCCAGACTTTTATCGTGGATCTGACGACTCCCACCTCTTTGGCGAGCGTTCCGGTCAACAGCACGTTCACGGCGACGGTTCCGGTCTTGTCTGGGACGGCCGATGACAGCGTGGAAAATCTCTTAGGCTATTCCGGATCCGGCGGCCGGCGTTTTGAATCCGGGATCAGCACGGTCCAGGTGGCTTTCCAAAGGCTTTCGGACGATTATTGGTGGAACGGCGGCGCCTTCACCCAGTCCGGGTCGATTTTATGGTCCACGGCCGTTTTCATCGGAGATTCCTCCGGCACGTGGTCTTATGACGATATCACCAGCCTGCAAAACAATACGACATTTCAGTTGACGGTGCGCGCCTGGGACCGGGCTGGGCATATCCAGCCGACCTTGACCTACAGCACCTTTACTTTCGACCAGACGGCGCCCAGCGCCCTGGCGACGGGGTGGACAGGCACTCCCGACGGGGCCAATTACCGCGCGGTGACCTCCATTCACGGAACCGCCGCCGATGATTCTCCCGGTCAACTGTCGGGAAAGATTCAAATCCGCATCCGGCACCACAGCGGGGGCACCGGGTTTGTGGCCTATTGGAATCCGAGTGAGCCCGGTTGCGGCGGCAATACCGATGCCTGTTGGGTGGCCTCGGAGACGTGGATCGAAATAAATTCGGGCACTCCCGCTAATTGGACCTACAACACCAGCAACGTCGCGTGGCGCAACAACGGTCTTTTCTATATCGCCGCGCGAGCCAAAGACAGGGCCGACAATCTCACGGCTGCTCCAGCGCCGACGGTTTACCAGTCCAGCTTTTCGTTTTTGACGCCTTCGGCGGTGATGACCATCAACCAGCCGCCCAGCCCCGATTTCAAACACTACCGGAAACAAGCGTCCGAGATCACGGCTATCGCCGGAACCGGCGCCAATTTGAGGGACATCGACAATGTGCGGGTTTCTTTGCAGCGTCATTCCCTGCTGTTTGCGACCAGCTATTGGTACAACCTGACGCCGCAGGGTTGGAAAAGCGACGCTTCCACCTACACCTCCGTCCAAGCCGATACCACGACCGCCAATTTCCCATGGAACATCACCTTGCCTCAGGCGGCCTATGATGTGGGCAACACCTCCTATACCTTGACCGTTCGAGGCCTCAACTCGGCCGGGGAAGAGACGGTCCGCACGCGCATTTTTTATGCCGACAACACCGAGCCGACCGCGGCCATCAGCACTCCGGCGGCCAATGCCTACCTCCGCCTGCCGCCGACCATTTCCGGCACGGCGTCCGATTCTACAAATCCCAACCCTCCCTCCATCGACGGCACCGCCGGTTCCAACGTGTTCGTGCGCCTCAAAGATTTGACGACGAACCGGTATTGGGATGGAACCCAATTCAATCAGGATGAAAATCCCTATGATTTAGCGGCGAGTTTTTCCCCGGCGGAGCCCGTGGATTGGAGCACGGCCACGGCCGCGGCGCTTCTCGACGGCCGCCAGTATCAGATTTTCGCCCATCCCCAAGACAAGGCAGGAAATCCGAGTCCTGTCGTGGAAGGCAACTTGACCAGCCGGTTTATATACTTTGACACCTCGCCTGCCGTGGGTTACGTCAACCAACCTTCCTCGGCCCAAGTCTACATGAGCTTGACCGTTCTCACGGGAACGGCGGCGGATCCGGCAGGCGTTTATGGCTCCAATTTCTCGGGACTTGACAAGATAGAGGTTCAAATCCACGATCAAAATGGGGGAGGCCGCTGGGGAGGTTCGGCCTTTAATGTCTTTCAGAGCACTTATGTCTTGGCCTCGGGCACGGACAACTGGACATACAGCAATTCCAGCCTGCAGGCGGCCTGGGTATCGGGGCGACAGTATGTGGTCAATGTTCGGGCCTACGACAAGGCCGGCAACGCGCAGAGCGTTTTCAGCGTGTGGGGCTCCAGCCGTCCATTCTATATAGACAAATCTTCTCCGACTACCAGCATCAGCTTTCCAGCGCATGACGCGGCTTACCGCCCTTCGGCGGTCAGCGGCGGCAACGCCTTATCAGGCACGGCGGCCGATGCGGACGCCGCCCTTTATCCGTCCTCAGACTCCCTGCAGGAGGTGGAGTATTCCCTGTGGTACTTGCAGGGCGGCACCAGCTATTACTGGGATGGGGCTTCGACTTTTGTCAGCGGCGGCACCCAATGGCAGGACCTCGGCAACGGCAGCACGACCACTTGGACCTATAATTTTTCCGATCAAAACAACTGGTTGTCGGACAAGCATTATTACCTTAGGGCACGAGGGGTGGATAGGGCCAAGATCGCTCCCAATACCGTCTTCGGCAACAAAACCGAAAACTTTACGTTGGGCGGCAATTGGATTCACTTTATCGTGGATAATACCCCTCCCGTCTCAAAGGTTTCGACTCCCACCGCCGGAAGCTTTATTCAAAACTTGAACAATCTGACGGGCACCTCTAACTCCGATTTAGCGGGAGCTTCTACTTACTATTTGCGTATTTTTTATACGGACGGCAGCGACTACTATTGGTCCGGCAATGCGGCCACGGGATGGACGACGACCTATAAGAATTTGCCCGTGGCTTACAGCGCTCAATCGGGCACCACGACCGTGGAGTGGTCTTATCCGGGCGGGACGTTGGGCCAGGAAAGCCCGACCATAGTCCAGCCGGATGGGACGGTGTATAAGGTCGCGATTCAAGCCTTGGATCTGGCGGGCAACCTGGAAACGCCGACGACTTACCAATTTACCAAGGATGTGGTCGGTCCCACCATCAGCATTTCGACGCCGATGGCCTCCCCCAACGATTTATACGACGGGACGCTTCGCGCCGTCGATCCCATACGGGGCGTCACCTCGGATTCCCCCGCAGGCACGCAGCGCGTGGAAGTCCAGATTGAGAACGTCAGCGACGGCACCAAATGGGATGGAAGCGGTTGGGGCGTTTACGGCTCCACTTATTTGGCGGCGGTGGCCACCAATCCATGGACCTTGTCCGGCGTCAATTGGACCGGAAACAAGCGCTATCAGGTCACCGTCAAGGCCTTCGACCTGGCCGGCAACCAAACCGTGGGCGGGGCGCCCAACGGCCAGAGGCTTTTCGTCTATGACGTCAATAAGCCTTCGGCGACGGTGAGCGCGCCGGGAGGGCAGTTTCATAATGCCTTGCAGGTGGGTACGAGCATTTATGGAACGGCCCAGGATTGGGTGGGCGGCAACGAATTCATGTCCAACTTGGATCATGTCCAGGTTAAAATCATTCGCAACGAGGATGGGTTTGTTTATACGGGGGCGGCCTTCACCAGTGGCGACGATGAAGCCAAATGGAGAAAATCCACCACGGTTCCGGCGGGTTTCACGCCGCGTTCAACGATGGAAAGCCCCGTCCCGACCTGGAAATTTCCAGATCCCGGCGCCGGAGACTCCATTCCCGCATGGGAGGCCGGCAAAATCTATCAGGTCAAATACCGCGCCAAAGATAAGGCGGGCAATGCGGAGCCGGACAAGTCCCAACAATTCACCTACGATATTGCCGCCCCGACGACTACGATTACGCTGCCGGCAGCTAGCGCGTATATTCCAGACTTGCCCGCCATCACCGGCACTTACTCCGACGCCGTGGCGGTCGCCATTTCCACCATACAGGTGGCTATCGAAAGAAACGTGGGCGGAAATTTCTTTGACGGCACGAACTTTTCCAACGCCTACGGCGCGGCATCGTCCTGGCGGCCGACGACGATCTATGTCAGCACCTGGAGCTTAAGCAGCGCCAATTTAGACTCTTTCTTCGACAACCTGACCATCCCGGAGGAATTCATTGTTTACGCGCGCGGAGCGGACCAAGCTCAGAATTTCAATCACGGCGACCAAAAACCGGGCGGCGGTTTGCTCTTCACCGTGGATCACCATGCCCCGGTGTCCATAACAACCCGTCCGGCGCAGGGCGCGAATTTAAATTCATCCGCCCTCATTATGCCGATTGCCGGCACGGCCAGCGACCAAAGTCCGGGAGCCGGCGTCAATCAAGTTAAAATCAAACTCAAGCGCTTCAACGCGGCCGGGACGACCGATTATTGGAATTTGGCTTCATGGGTGGGAAGCGATCAAGGCTTTCCCGTCCGCACGGATTTGGCGGGCAGTCAATGGACCAACAATACGGCCGATATCACCGCCGCGGATTTTCAAGACGGTTACCGCTATGAGATCATCACCGAAGGCCGGGACAGCGCCTCTCCCGCCAA
>JACQRQ010000090.1 GCA_016206405.1 Elusimicrobiota bacterium
CCGGCGGCGCAGGATGCCAAGCTCTTCGACTGGCTGACGCGCCTCTACGATATCTGGAAACATTTAACCCCGGAGGCGGTTTCGGTCAGCGCCCAAGTGGGCTTCAGCGAGCTTCTTTTGACGGGCTGCACGACCACGACCGACCATCTCTACGTTTTTCCCAAAGGCGCTCCGGCCGAATGGATAGATTTAGAGATCGAGGCGGCCGAAAAAATTGGAATCCGCTTTCAGCCCACGCGCGGCTCCATGTCTCTCGGGCGCTCTCGCGGCGGCCTGCCGCCCGATGAGCTCGTCCAGGGGGAGGAGGAAATTCTTAAAGACAGCGAGCGGCTCGTCAAGAAATACCATGACCCCAGCCCGCTTTCGATGTGCCGCGTGGCGCTGGCCCCCTGCTCCCCGTTTTCCGTCACGACCGAACTCTTAAAGCTCACGGCCGAGGCCGCCTCCAAATGGAAGGTGTCGCTGCATACCCATTTGGCGGAGACGCTCGATGAAATCGAATTTTGCCGGCAGCGGCACGGCATGACGCCGCTTGAGTACATGGATTCAGCCGGCTGGTTGGGCCCGCGGACCTGGCTGGCTCATTGCGTTCACATGGGGCCGGTGGATATCCGCCGCATGGCGCAGACGCGCACGGCGGTGGCGCATTGTCCCACTTCCAACCTGCGCTTGGGCTCCGGAATCGCGCCGGTCCGGGATTTTTTAAACGCCGGAGTCCGGGTCGGCCTGGGCGTGGACGGTTCCGCCTCCAATGACAGCTCGGACATGCTGGGAGAGGCGCGGCAGTGCCTCCTGGTGCACCGCGTCAAAAGCGGGGTCGGCTCCATGCCGGCCAGGGACGCGCTGCGCATAGCCACGCGCGGCGGCGCGGACGCGCTGGGCTTTGAAGCCGTCGGCTCGCTCGAAGCGGATAAAGCCGCCGACATCGCTGTGTTTGATCTCAACGGCGTGGATTTTGCCGGAGCCTGGCACGACCCCGTCGCGGCGCTGCTGTTTGCAGGCGCGAGCCGCAGGGCGCGATGGGTGATGGTCAACGGGAGGCTCATCGTGGAGGATTTCGCCTTGGCGGGTTTAGACGAGGAGGAGTTGGCGGCGCGCGCCAACCGCCTGGCTTTTGCGCTGGTGGAAAAAGCGGCCGATGGGGTAAAATAGGAATATGCCCAGGGTCTTGATCCATTTGTATACCACGCTCAAAGAAAAGCTCGGCGCTCCCAAGCTCTGGGTGGAGGCCGACAACGTCGAGCAGGCCTTGGGCGCGCTCAGCCAAAAAAACGCAGCGGTGGCCGCTATTCTATTTGACGCCGGCGGAATCGTCAAAAACCATTTCACCCTGGCGCTCAATTCCGAGGTTTTAGACCACAAGAATTTGAGCCAAGTGCCGGTAGCCCAAGGCGACGTGCTCCACATTTTTCCGCCTATCGCAGGCGGGTGATCGCGACTAAAGAAGTGATAGAGTGGTAAAGTGGTAGAGTGGCACATCGGCAAGAGGTAAAATGATTGGCCGCAGCGGTTGCGCGACAGTCCTTTCTTGACTGTTCGGTCACTTTACCACTCTATCACACTACCACTTTCAGACTGGTGGACTCATGAAGTTTAGGCAGGTGGCGAGCGAGAACATTCAATGGCGGAGCTAATTCCTTATCCCTTCGGAAAATTGCTTAAGCGGATGTTCCGCGAGTTGGAGCTCAAGGGCTCCATTTTCGACCTGCCCTTAAGGCAGTGCTTTTTGGGAGACCCCGCCAAGGATTTTTCGGTCAAATTCCACGGACTGCCCGCCTCCACGCCTTACGGTCCCGCGGCCGGCCCCCATTCGCAGCTCGCGCAGAACATCGTTTTGAGCTGGCTCGGCGGCTCGCGCATTATCGAGCTTAAAACCGTGCAAATCAACGACGAGCTGAAAATCCCAAGACCATGCATCGACATGCACAACGTCGGCTACAACGTCGAATGGTCCCAGGAGCTCAAGCTCCAGCAGTCCGTGGAGGAGTACGTAAAAGCCTCCATGCTTATCGAAATTCTCGCCGCCAGCGGCCGCCTGCCTCTTGCCAAGGGATTTAACTACGTCATTTTCGATATGAGCGTCGGCTATGACTTGGCCGGCATCCACAGCGCGCCGATGCGCGAATTCGTGCGTGAAATGATGGACGCCTCCCGGCTTATCGAAAAGCTGCGCCGGGAAATCCCCAAGGAATTTGCCGGTTGGAGGTCTCTCAATTTCAATCCGCGGCTCGTCAAGACTCTCACGCTGAGCACTTTCCACGGCTGCCCGCCCGATGAGATCGAGAGAATCATACGCTATTTCTTGACCGAAGCCGGACTGCACTGCGTCGTCAAGCTCAACCCGACGCTCCTGGGGAAAAAAGAGGCGCGCCGGCTGCTCAACGGCGAGTTGGGCTACCGCGACGTCATGATTCCGGATTCGGCCTTTGAAAAAGACACGCGCTGGGAGCAGGCCGCGGAGTTCGTTGAGAGCCTTGGACGAACGGCCGCCGAGCGCGGCCTTGGCTTCGGCGTCAAGTTCTCCAATACCCTCATCGTCGAAAACAAGCGCTCATTCTTTCCCTCGAGCGAGAAAGTGATGTACCTGTCGGGTCGTCCGCTGCACGTCTTGGCCATGCACCTGGTTCGTAAATTTCGCAAAGCCTTCGGCATGCGCTATCCCATTTCCTTTGCGGGGGGCGTTGACCGCCTCAATTTCCCGGAGGCGGTGGCGCTGGGCCTGACGCCGATCACGGCGTGCAGCGATCTTTTGAAGCCCGGAGGCTACGGCCGCTCCAAATCCTATTTCCAGGAGATCGTCAAAAGGATGGACGCGGTTGGGGCAGCGAGCGTCGGCGAGTTTGTCCTGCGCGCCTGGGGCCACGGCGAGGCCGCGCTCCGGAAAAATCCGGACGAATCCCTCCAGGAGCGCGTTGCGCGGGCGGCGCTCCTCAACACGGAAAGCTACGTTTCCAAGCTCGCCGGCGATCCGCGCTACCATTTTGAGAACAACCGCGACGTCCCCAAAAAAATAGGAAGCCGGCTTAAGCTTTTTAACTGCATCACCTGCGACAAGTGCGTCCCGGTCTGTCCCAACGACGCCAATTTCACCTACAGCCTTCCTGCGGCGGAGATACCGGTGGTCAAGCTGGTGTGGAACGGAAGCGACTTTGAGGAAAAGGAGACCGATAAGCTCATCTTCGACAAAAAACATCAGATCGGGAACTTCGCGGATTTCTGCAACGAGTGCGGAAACTGCGATGTTTTTTGCCCGGAGGACGGGGGGCCTTACGTTTTGAAACCCCGCTTTTTCGGCAGTCTTGATTCCTGGCGGCGCTTCAAGGATCATGACGGTTTTTACCTCGACCGCTCCGAAGGGGAGGAGCAAGTCTGGGGGCGTTTCGGCGGCAAGGAGTTTTTCTTGAAAATATCCGAGTCCAAACAGGCGCTCTATGAGGGAGAGGGGTTTCGCATCCTTTTTTGGGAGCAGGAGAGGGGGCGTTCCATTCAGAACCACGCCAAAAAGCCGGCGGCCGGCGCCGAGATCGACATGACCTATTTTCATATCATGAACTGGCTGCGCAAAGCGATTTTTTCTCCCAAAGAGATCAATTACATCAACGTATGATTTGCGGCGTCATCCTTGCGGCAGGCGATTCGGAGCGGATGGGGAGCCCCAAGGCTCTCTTGAAGCATCAGGAGCAAACTTTTTTAGAGTCGGTCTGCGGGAAAATGAGGGCGGCGGGGTTGCGGGATATCGTGGTGGTCTTGGGAAGACAGGAGCGCGACATCCGCAGAGCGTGGAACCGGAAGGGCGAAACGGTAATCGTCAATCCGAACCCGGAAGAAGGCCAGGCGTCCTCGCTCAAGCTGGCGCTGCGCCACCTTCCCCAGTGGCCATTCGCCTCGGCCGCGCTGGTGGCGCTTGTGGATATGCCGTATGTCGGCGCCGACACCTACCGGCAGTTGGTGGGGTGCTGGAGGCAAAATGTCGGACGCTCCGTCATCCCGCGCCATCGAGGCAAGCGGGGGCATCCTATCGTTTTGGACCAGCGTTTGTGGCCGCTTTGCTCCCTATGCCCTCGCGAGGAGGGGCTGCATTGGGCTCTCAAGAGGGGTGAGAGCTTGGTCTTCAATTTGGACGTGGATGACCCCGCAATTCATCGGGATGTCGACACGCCGGAGGAATATCATAGAGAAAGCGGTCAAGAGGGAAGTGGTCAAGGGGGGAGTGATAGAGTGGTCGAGTGGGGGGAAGTGATAGAGTGGTAAAGTGGTAG
>JACQRQ010000091.1 GCA_016206405.1 Elusimicrobiota bacterium
AAGTGAAGCGCGGCGAGAAGGCAAAGCGCGCCTGCGAGGAAGGCCAGGTGGTTTCTGGCCCAGGGCGTGGTCCTCAGCCCGCCGGCGGTCAAAAGAAGTTTGCCCTCCAAGACATAAACGACGACGGCGGCCAAGCTCGCCGCGAGAAAAACCGCCTGCAGGAAACCGACCACGAACCGGTAAAAGGGGAGCGAGAATACGTAAAAGCCGATGTCCTTGTTGAAGATCGGGTCCCGCGTTCCAAAAGGCGTCGCCGCGCGGAACTTGAGCAACGTGTCCCAATGCGAGGCGGCCCAGGAGCCGATGAGAAAAGCCGCGACCACGCTGCCCAGGAGCAGCACGGCGGGCGCCGCTTGCCGCAGCGCCTCAAGATGGGGGATTTCGGCCTCTTCCTCGTCGTTAAAGATCAGGGCGCCGCGCTGGGCCCATCTCCGGGCCAAAAGCAGGCTGGCAAATATCACCGCCCAGGCGGCCGCGCCGCTTGAAATTCCCAGACCCCATTGGGAGAGGAAGGTGACGCTGAATACGGATTCAAGGCCGATTTCCTTAAACCATAGGTAGTCGGCCGCCAGCCCCACGATCTTCCCGAAAAACACCAACCCAAAAAATAAGGCGATATAAAGAGCGAATCCCAGTTTTTGGAATGAAGTGGGCATATAAATCCTCCAAGCCGCTTGCCGGACCCGGGAAGAGAGCGACCTGCTCCCCGTTGGGCCTCCTTGAGGGTAATAAATTTATCCCCGCCCGGCAAATAAGGCGAATTCCCGATGATTGTGCTTGGGGTCGCGGAGGGCGGCGAGCAGGTCCTCGTAGCCGCCGATCCCGCCACAGTCCTCCGGTGGACAGGCCCGCGCGCCGGTTAGGCGTATCAACTCCTTGATGTCCTGGGAGGCAGTATGGATGTCGGGAGCCGCGCCCGCAGCCTATCATCCCGCAAGAGATTTAAGAATGTAACATAGTGGTCATATATTGACAATAGAGTTACATTGTGCTATAATTAAATAACAAAGGAGATGGCACCTATGGCGCTTGATTCTAAAGAGTTGGGCCGGCGATTACAACAGATTCGTGAGGCCAAACAACTGACTCAGATGGCGGCGGCGAAGTCCCTTGGCGTCTCGCGGGCGTTTATTGCGCAGATCGAATCTGGAAGCCGTCCCATCAACACGATGCATCTGGAGAAGCTGGCGAAGCTATATGGTCGGGAAGTTGGGGAGTTTTTCTTGACCGCCGCATCCAAAACCCGCGAGGCGACCGCCGTTTTCTTTCGCATTACGGACGAGCTAAAGCAGAAGATCAACAGGAAGACGCTGGAGCCCAGCATCAGGCTTCTGCGGGAATACACGAATCTGGAGAAGCTCCTTGGCCTGGACGCCAAGTTGAAACGCCCGAACAAGTACGAGGTGGCCGAACCCGCGAACACCTGGGAGGCCATTGAGATGGGCCAGCAGATCGCAGAGGAGGAGCGCCGGCGCCTACAACTCGGGACCCGCCCTATTAAGGGTATGGCAGAGCTTCTCGAAATCCAGGGAGTGCGCGTTCTTGGCGTCGCCATGGATGAGGACATCTCCGGCGTTTTCATGGGTGACGAACAGATCGGGCTCTCGATCCTGCTCAACACAAACCATCACCAGTTTAGAACAGCGTTTACGCTGGCCCACGAATATTGTCACGTATTATCCGACCGCGCGCGGGCTACCGTCGTCAGCAGCGTGAAGACCGGAAAGGACCTCATCGAGGTCCGCGCGAACTCCTTCGCGGCCGCGTTTCTCCTCCCCAAGACAGGCGTCGAAGAGTTTTTCCAGAGCCTTGGGAAGACCGGCTCCACCAGGTCTTACCTGGCGTCGACCGGAGCCGCCGAGCCGTCAGCCGGCGAGCAGCGAAGGCCGGCCTGGGCCACTCAGATACAACTCTACGACGTCGTTCACCTCCGACATCACTACGGCGTAAGCTGGGACGCCGCCGTCTATCGGCTTCAGAATCTCGGGCTTATCAGCAAAGACGAAAGCGAGGACCTCCTGAGCAAAAGGGAAGAAGCGCAGGCGCTAAGCCGGGCTATCAAGCTCGAGATAAAGCCTTCTTCCGGAGAGAAAAAATTTCAGAACCGGGACTTCGCTGCCCGCTTCTTTTCTTTGGGGGTCGACGCCTACCGGCAGGAGATCATTTCTTTGAAGAAACTTGAGGAACTTCTGGGGCTTATCGGGATTGCAGCCGGCCAGCTCACGCAGATTCTCAGGAACGCGGGAATATCCGAGAAGGCGGCCGCTAGCCGGTGACTCCAAATGACGGCACAGCCACAGAGGCGGCCCGTCGCGCTCGACG
This sequence comes from Elusimicrobiota bacterium, assembly GCA_016206405.1. GTDB lineage: Bacteria > Elusimicrobiota > Elusimicrobia > O2-12-FULL-59-9 > O2-12-FULL-59-9 > O2-12-FULL-59-9. Next base: position 2,323 of record JACQRQ010000091.1, read on the forward strand.
CGACGGTGATCATCAACCTGATCGACATGGGGCAGATCGGCATCTTGCCGAAGCTTCGGGAGTTTGAGTTTTGGGTGCCGAACCACGTGAAGAGCGAGGTTCACCGCAGAAACCATCGGCTTCAGCTCAGAACGGCGCTGCGGGCCCGGTGGATCACGGAGCTGGAGATCGTCGACCTGGCGGAGATCGAACTCTATGCCGAGTACCGCTCACGGTTCGGCCAGGGCGAATCAGCCTGCATGGCGGTCGCCCGAACCCGAGGCTGGAGCGTGGCCTCGGATGACCGGGCCGTCAAGCGCGACGCGACGCGCACCTTGGGCGCAGAGCGACTATTGGACACAAAAGGTCTCTTGGAGGCGGCGGTGAGAGCCGGGATCTTGGACCAAGAGGACTTTGAGAAAATTTGCAACAGCTTTGGGCTATGACACGCGGCGCCGGGAGCAAGTTTTCGTAACGCCCAGCAGGATGAGACGCCTCTACGAACTCGCCCGGACACAAGGCGGCCTCGATCCGGCGCTGGACAGCGTGGCTACGCTCCTGGCGAACTTGTAAGCGTTCCTTGAAAGTTGCCGCCTCTGGGAGCGCGACGTCATTCCAGGGCGCCCTTCCCGACTATGTCCGAAGGTCCATGGGCCAGCTCATAGAATCCGAGCCATGGTCCTTGCGAAAAATTCTCTTCAGGATATTTCTCTTTGAAAAAATGGTAGCAGGGTCGCGGAGGGCGGCGAGCAGGTCCTCGTAGCCGCCGATCCCGCCACAGTCCTCCGGCGGGCAGGCTCCCGAGCCGGCCAGGCACTCGAGCCCCTTGAACCCGGCCGCCGCCGGCGCGTGCGCTGATCCCCAGTTCAGCGGCCAGCCGGTCAATCGTAATATTGGGGCTTTCCTTGGCAAGCTGCAGGATTTTCTGGGAACTTTTCTGGGTACCTTCCTGGGAACCCCGGCGGCCTTTCGGACCTTTGGCTGGGGAGGTCTCCTTGGCCGGCCGGCAAAAGACCGCCTTGAAGAACCCGTTCGTCTCGAACTTCGGTTCCTTCAATTGGGCCGCAGCCATGGCCGCCTTCATGGCCTGGATGCCCATCGTCCATCGTTCGGCCGCCGGCAGCAGTTTTTAAGCAATTCCAAACAACGGACAAGTCCAGATGGGCAGGTGAACTATGCCAGTGATTATAAGCATATTTTGTCCTGATGAGCCCTTCCGTCAGGCGGTTATGCGACACCCTCATTTGCGACAAAAGTATGCGAGGCTGTCGCATTACTCGGCCTTGGGCCCCGCCACGTAATACCGCCCTCGCCGGTTCCCCTTGGCCGCAAGCCAGCCCGACTCCAGCAGGCCCTTAGCTCGCCGCAAGGCAGCTTGCCGGTCGACTCCCCAGATGCGGCGGAGATCGCCGTTGACGAGGCGTCCTTTCTGCTCCAAGACCGCGGTCAGGCGCTTGAAATCTTCGGGGGGCGTTCCCAACTCTTCCTGGCCCAGCCGATACACCCGGCCTCCCTTCTTCTCAAGGCGGATCAAGTCCTTGCGTATCAACTCCTTGATGTCCTGGGAGGCAGTATAGATGTCGAGAGCCGCGAGCTTTTGGTATTGGGCGCTCGTGAACCGGCCCTCCTGCTGTCGAGCCATGGCAAGAAGACGCATCTGGTTCTGGCTCAGCTTCTTATCCTTGAATCTGGCCAGCCAGGCCCGTGTCGCATCATCCCAGACCATGGCGTTTCGCAGCGAGACCGTGATGAAGCCGCGCGGTTCCTCAGCAAACTCGGGCTTGTGCAGGCCGTTGCCTTCCATAACCTCGAACATCCTGGGCACGCCCTCCCCCACTTCCCGCATCAGGCCCACGATGACCATGACGCGGACGATCAGCGGATTGCGCGAGGCGTGGCCGCCTGCTCCCTTGCGCAGGATGTCCAGGGTGATCGGCGGGACCAGGCTTCCCGGAGAGACCACCTCCAGACGGTCATCGTAGTGGTGGATTTCGACCGGGGTGCCGCGCAGGCCGTAGTCCCGGTGCGCGATGGCGTTCACTACGCCTTCCTGCCATGCGAACTGCGGGTATTCCGCGTTCTCCGCGAAGAAAAGGTCGTGGAGCACCTGCCGCTGGCCGATGTGGGGCTTGATCTTCTCAACGACCTTCTCAGAGAGCTCGGCCAACGGCGCCGATATCCGCTCCCGCTGGACGATGTTGATCTTCGCGCCATGCTCGCGCTGGGTGCCGCGGAAGCGGATGTACTCCACATAGGCTTTCTCGTGCCAGCGTTCGGGGTCCTTGGCGAAGAGCAACAGGGCCGCGAAGCTCAACCGAACGTCGCCGTTCTGAGGCTCCGCCAAGCGCAGCTCGATCAGAGCCTGTTTAGCATCAATGCCGGGGCGGAATTTTTCGGCGACCCGCTGGACGAGGTCCTCACGCAGATCGGCCATACCCGCACTGGGGACGAAAGCGTGCTCGGTCAGGCTTTGCTTCTTAAGGGCTTTGGCATGGGCGATCCGGTCGGCGTCCATGGGCAAATTCTTGTCGTGGTCGCGGTAAAGGTACTTGCCGGCGGTCGTGCGATGGGTGACGAGGGATGGGCCGGTCTCGAAAAGGAAAACCTTTTTGCCGTTGCAGAGGAAGCTCTCCACTTTTGCCGAAAGCGGAGGATCGATCCGAGTTGCTGGGATCTCCAGAAGCTTGGCCAGCTGCTTGTCGTTGAAAGGAAGGCCGGAAGGCGTACCGTCATCGTCGAGTCCCACGACGAGCTCCCCGCCGTCCGCGTTGGCAAAGGCGACGAGGGTCTCGGCAACCCCGGCCGCGACTTTCTTCAGTGGGAGGGGCTTGGGCGTCCTGCCGCGCCTATTGAAGCAGGACTTGCGCTCTAGGAATTGTCCCTCCGGGCTGCTCTGATATCGTTCTGGTAATGCGTCCATCGATTATGTCCTTTTTCTTCCAGGGGCCTTGTTGGCCCCGGCCAGGCATTCGGGCCCCTTGAACCCGGCTTCGGGCGCGATATCCCGGAGAATGACCTTGCGCTCGTCCGGCACGTCATCCCAATCCGGCATTCGCGGGGCGTAGCGGGTCTTTCCCACATGGAACATATGCAGATGGCTGTTGCTCCAGGCCATGACTTATTGGATGACCCAATGAAGTCTCGCCAAGCTCACGTCGCCCGACATGAGAACCCGCCGCCAGACCGGGGGCCTTAGGCCCATCAGCGTGATCTTGAGCCGGTAGACCGAGGCCTTGGCCCGGTCCAAATCCTTTTTGACCGCGTTGGGCACCCAGCCCCTATTCAGAAACTGCCCCACGCTTTTCATGCCTGCGTTCCCTATTGACCTATGGTGGAGACGAACTCTGCGATGATCTTGAATTCGTCTTCCGCGGCGGGCGATAGCTTGATTGGTTTGAAGTCCGGATTCAGAGACTCCAAGACAATTTTCGTGTGCCGCCACAATTCGCCGTCGAGCTCCTCTTTTTCGCTTCGATAACGCTTGACGGTATAGCTGCCGCCAGTTTCAGGATCAGCGATACCGTAACATTGCGCCAGGACGATCTTCCCTTGCCGGCTGCCTCCACGGTAGGCCGTGAAGACGCAGTAGCTCCCATCGGGTATCTTCGGTTCCATCGAGTGCCCGACGACCTTGGCGATGAACATATCCTTGGTCAATCCGCGGCCGAGATCAACTTCGAGCCAACCATCCTCTTGAACGTCGCGTCCACTCCCGAATTTGCCCGCCGCAGCCTCTAAGGAATGGACGGGAAGAAAACGGACAAATTGCAGGGATTTCTTAACCTCTGCGATGATCCTTCGGGCCACATCGGAGAGGGCCAGCTCGGGCGGCTGCTCGGGTTCCTCGATCCACCATTCTGCGGTGGAGTACGTTACCTGCCGGTAATCGATCCCGAGACGCTTGAAATGGCGCTTGGCGCACCAAATTTTGCGCTTTTCATTAGGAAATTGGAGGACCTTCTCATCCTCGGCCCCCTTTGTTTCGCGAACCAATTCCAATTTCCGCCTGCCGTCCTCGTCTTCTCGAACGATGCCCCAATCGGGAACGTAATTGCCGATTAAACGAGGCATCCGTACCTTGAACTTTGGCGGGAACTTGAAAAATAAAACGATTTTGTCGTCTTCATTGAGCCGCTGCTCGACGAACTTCCGCTCAACATCGGAATCGATTTGAATCTGGTCGTAGAGCGATCTCTCGGAGCCGGGCACGAGCTCCTTCTGGGGATGGTGCCGTTCCTTTGGAAAATGTTCGTTCTTATCTCCATCGCCACGGCCGGCCAAATCATACACCACGTTGCGGGCAATGTGGTCGGCCCGGACCTCGCGGATGCTTGTGATGAATATCCCCGCGAATCCCTCCGGGTTTGAGAAGATTTCGTTTTTCCGTTCGGTGGACAAGGCCCTGAATATCTCCAGGATGGTCTTGCGCGTCAGAAACGTTTCGTGGCAGGCGCGGTCGATCAGATTGAATACGGGGAATGCCTTTTTGGATTCGATGACGGTGCGCTCGTCCAAGCGCTGGCCGGATTCCGTGTCGAAACCGATCGGCTCTTGCTTGGTCACTTCTTTCCCATTGCCAAAAATGACCTTGGGATTCTTCGGATCGCATACAACCTCGGTGATTTTAAAGCCACGAAGCCTTTCGTCGTTCAGTTTTTTAGCGAGTTCATCTCCAAGCAGGTATTCGCTCTTGGCGTTTGTCGAATTGTCGAGCGTGTCGCTGATCGTGAGCGATAGCGTCGCTTTGCCCACGGAAACGCGCTCTAGGCGAATCTCAACATGCGTGATGACGTACTTGCCCTTGCGGACCAATATTCTCGGCGGCGGGATGCGCTCGCGGCTCATTTTGGCTACGACATCGTTGATGAGTTTGGGAACATCCAGAGCCAATTCGTAGGTCGTCTTTTGGTTGATCCTTTTCCAAAAATGATCAAACTCAGCGCTCTTGAAAAGGGCTTCGTTTCTGCGTGTCGGCTGCCGTCTGGCATCGGAGGGTTTTTGCGGAGCGACTTCGCCGGCTTCCGCGTATTCCGTTTGAAGGCCCCGGCAGAATTCATCGTAGCTTTCGTTGGCCACCACGGTCAGGACATTGACGTCCGGGTCCATGACGCGTTCGCCGTTTTGATTGACGCACAACCGCATGCCGCGCCCAATGGATTGTCTTTTCTCCCGGTCTGAGCCGGACTCCCGCAAGGTGCATATCTGGAAGACATTGGGGTTGTCCCAACCCTCGCGGAGCGCCGAGTGCGCAAAAATGAAGGAGACCGGCTCATCAAGCGAAAGAAGCTGCTCCTTCTTGGTCATGATGAGATCAAAGGCCCTCTTGGCGGCCTCCCGCTGCTCGGCGTTGCGACCCTGTTCCTCAATGTCAATCGCTTCTTCGCCGTCCTTGGTCGTCTTTTTGGCGAAATAGGCTTCGCGGACAGTCTCCACCGAGAGCTTCCGCAGGTGGGAACAACGCAACTTGTATTTCTCGAAAGCCTCGTCAAAGAGCCGCTTGGCGACCCCTTCCTTCTCAGTGTAATGCGCCAACCGATCGACGAAGAAGAGCGAGAGGACCTTGATTCCGGCGGCGAGCAACTGTTCCTGACGCTCGACATGCCGGCGCACCGTCTCTTCGATTTGCACCTTCCAAATCTCTTCCTTCGACGCGGTCAGCTTTCCCGTCCCGCTCAGAGAGCAGTTGAGCCCGTTCGTGAAAATTACCTTTTCTTCCTTACGATTGATCTCGTCAATCAAGAAGCCCTTGTAATGCGGGTTGCCGGTCTTCTTTTCTAAATCCGCGCCTTTGTGGAGCCGGAACTCCTTTTGAACAAATTGCCCACGGACATTGGCGAGCAAGGAAAAGTCCGCGCTCAAATCGCGGTGGATCGCCTGGAGAATGATGAGCTGGTCGGCGTTGGGGTTGAACTCCTCGGTAACGCCAAAAACCTCGATTCGCTTGACGAGATTCTTCTTGAAGGCTGCAATGGGAGTCAGGCGATGGAGAAGATTGTCGAATTTAATCTTCGTCTCGCCGTTCTCCTGGACTCTGTATCCGGGCGTGGCGCTGTACTTGATCGCCAGCAGCGGATGCAGCGTCCGGAGCGCTTGCAGAGAAAGGTCGGAAGCGTAGTTTTGCGATTCATCCAGAATCAGGATCGGCCTGGTTTCCTGTATGTACTGGCAGGGGATTCGCTCGCCGGGGAGTTTCTCAGTCCGTTTGTAAATGTTGTTGCCGGCCTTGTTGAAGGCCTGCATGGTCATCACCACGACTTCCAAAAACTGCGACGTGGCAAAATCCCGGAGCTTGCTTATCTCGGAGCTGTCGTAGTCAATGACTCGCAGGATTTCGTTGCTGTAGAGGCCTTGAAAGTGCTCCCGCGTCATCTCGATGGATTTGAGGACTCCCTTGTAGATGGCGACGCTCGGGACAACGATGATGAACTTCCGGAAGCCGTAGAGCTGCTTAAGTTCGTGAATCGTGCGGAGATAGGTGTAGGTCTTGCCGGTCCCGGTCTCCATCTCGACCGTAAAGACGGGATAGCGCCAGCCTTCGTCTCCCACGCCTTCAAGCACCAGCCCATCGTCGAAATCCAGCGATGCGGCCTCAGGCAGCCCGCCAGCGGCCTGGATGCGGCGCAGGTTCGTCCCGAGGATCTCCTCATCTATCTGCTCATCGGCCGGCAGATTTGGAATTACCTCGGCGGACAAGACAAACTGGGAATGTCCGCGAGGGAGTTTATCGAAAAGCCCGATCACGCTGTCAACGGCGGTGATTTGGTGTTCCTGGTTGTGGTCGAAGCGGAGCTTGATCGGGCCTTTCATGGTTTAGATGGTCTTCAGCAGGCCCCTGTCCGAGAGGCGAAGTTTCTGTTCGTCCGTTAGGGCGCTGTCTAGGCAGATGAGCGTGTCTGACTCGCCAAGGGTGATAGCGCTCAGAGATTCTTCGTAGAGCTTGTCGTCCAAGCAGATGAGGAGTCGTCGTTCATTGCTCTCGATGATGAGGACGTCATTCTTCTTGACGGCAGCATCCTTGCGGATGGGAGTCGTAAGCATGACGCCCTCGTGTAGCAGTATCTCGGTGAGGAGGTCGCGCTTCTTCCAGTTGTCGCGGAGAGGGTCTTTGTGGCCGTCGAAGAGATTCTCTAGCTCTTTAACATCGCTTCCAGAATAATCCTGCCAAATACAAAAGTTGGATTGTGCCAGTCGAAAGACGCAGAAACCAACGTTTTTGTTTTTCTTGGCTGTATTCTTTGAGAGCATTTTGATCACTCGGCGTATTCGCTCTTTGCCGATCTCAGCAATAGTTTTAAATCCACTTTTGAAGGCGGTACTTTTTGAATTACATGGTTCAGGCAGTTGGACCAGAATAAACTTGCGATTGCCACTGTCCTCTTGATTCAAATCGAGAACGGCGTGCGCAAGGGTTCCAGAACCGGCGAAAAAATCCAAGATTATTCCGTCCTTATTGGCTGCAAATTCGACGATTTTTCTTAGGACCAATTCATCTTTTGGATTCTCGAAGGAATCTCCGTCCAGAATTTGCCGAAGCCGTTTGGTTGCCGCACGGCCATCTCGATAGAAAACGCTGTATGGGACCTCGTCTTCCCGTTCAGTTAGATAAGACTTAATGCAGGGAACGGAAGTTTCATCATCACCAAAATGCACGCGATCTTCGTCAATCCATTGTTGCATCTTATTTGGATCGCTGGTCATCCATCCGCGAGAGGGTATTCGCACGGGTTTTTTTGTTTTGGGATGGCGAACTTCGTAGGTTGGGCCACCTCCGCCGGGCCAAGATATATTATCAGGGAAATAAATTCCCCGCGCGTCAACGCAAGAGTAATGCCGATGGGATTTTGCCGGGTGTGTGTCTGGAAGTCCAGCGAACCACTCCTTAAGCCCGACTTCAACTAATTTATGGGCATCACCATGTTTGTTCCGCAGCCTTCGGTATGCAGCATAAATATCGTGCAGCCCTTCCTTGTGTTGCCTCCAAATGATCCCTTTCTTTTTTAGATACTCAGCGTTCTTTGCGTAGGCGATGATGTATTCATGTGAGATAGAGACATATTTCGAGTCATTCTTCCGTCCTGCTGCCCACACCATATCTGCAATGAAATTCTCCTCGCCGAACAATTCGCCACAAAGCATGCGCAAATTGGGGTGTTCTGTTTCGTCGATTGAAATAAAGATTACCCCATCGTCCCGCAAAAGCTGCCGTGCGATAAAAAGTCGGGGATACATCATTGAGAGCCAGGTCGAGTGGAATCTCCCACTCGTTTCGACGTTCGTCGTGAGAAGTCCGCCTTCGGCATCTTTCTGACCAGTCAATTTGAGATAGGTTTCAAGCGGCGCAGTGAAATTATCGGGATAGATGAAGTCGTTGCCGGTATTGTATGGCGGGTCGATATAGATCATCTTGACTTGGCCGGCATAGCTCTTTTGCAATAGCTTCAGGACTTCCAGGTTCTCGCCTTCGATGAAGATGTTCTCGGTTTCTTCCTCGTTCACGCCCTCGCCCTTGACCGGAACGAGCGTCCCGGTGCTGGGCGCAAACGCGATCTGCCGCGCTTTCCGCTTGCCGGGCCAATTGAGCCCGAAATGCTCCGCGTTCTCACCTTCCTCCTCGAGTTGCTGTCCCAAGGCGGCCCGCAATGTCTCCAATTGATTTTCCCGTCTGTGAAGGCCTCGGGCACCACCTTCTTCAGTTCATCGAGCCTTTCCTGGTCCAAGGTAAAATTCGGTTTTAATCTCACATGCGGCATAAAAATCCTCCAGTAACTATCCCTCAGCCTTGCTGAATCGGCATATCCTGCCGTAATCGCAGGCCGAGCATTTTTTCTCTTCCGGCTGGGGGTCGAACTGCCCTTTCCTGATGCCGTCGACGGCCTTGCGCAACCGCGCCACGGCCTCCTGCGTCCGGTGATCGGAAACATCTACCGACTGGCGCGAGCCGTTGTTTAGGTTGTGCAGGTAACCGGCCGCCACGGTCAGGCCTTCGCCCCGCCCGGCCGCGGCATAGACGGCAACCTGCTGCTCGTAGCGTTCCGAACGCTCGGGGTCTTCGGTGGATTTGTAGTCCACGATAGCCAGCCGGCCGGGCAGCCCTTGTTCGTGATCCAAGATGACGTCCGCTTTGCCGGTGATGATGGCGTCCGGAAGATGAATCTCAAAGGGACGCTCAATCGCCCAAACGCGCTTTAAGTCCTCGGAATGTTTGTCCAAATAGCGTCCCAGCACCTTGCTAGCCGCCTTGACCATTCGCTCAAAGGTCGGGTTATCGGCGAATGGGAGATAGAACTTGTCCGCGACGATCTTCTCCGCTTCCCGTCTGGAGGGGACCTTGCCCGTCGCGCGGACGATTTCTGCGACGTGCCTGAGGATATGGTGAATCGCTTTTCCGTAACCGAGTTCGATAACCAGTTTCTGCTGGAAATCAAGTGATGACGCCAAGCGGTATCGATGGCCGCAGTCCTCGTAGCTGGCGATATCGGTAAACCCCATCTCCAATAACGGAAGTTTTTCGTCGTTGGCGTTTTGGGAAATCTCAGGCAAGGGCAGGGACGCGCAGCGCTTCAGCCCTCCATTCGCCTTCGCGGCCTGGATCAGATACGGCGACGGCTTGAAACTGTTTTTCTTTTTCTCGAAGTGCGACAGGTAGAGCGCATCTCTCGCGCGCGTCATGGCGACGTAGAAGAGGCGGCGTTCCTCCGCGTCGCCGCCTTCGTATCGCTTGCGCTTTTCCTTTGGGAAGACAGCTTCGGGAAGAAGCCAATCCTTCTCATCGCCAGCCTTGCCGGAAGGAAATCGGCGATCCGTCAATGCGGGAAGAAAAACAATCGGCCACTCGAGCCCCTTGGCTTGGTGCACCGTGATGATGCTTACGGCGTCCGATGTGAAGATCGGCTCCCCGTCAAAATCCTCATAGGCGTCCCGGGCGTAATAGAGGAGATACTTGTGCAGCCGTTTGTAGTATTCGGGCCCCCGATCCCGCCCGCCGCGGAACACCCGTTGACCTTCCTCTTCCACGTAACGCCCGCGGCGCGTCACGTGCTCGAAATCCGCGAGGATACGCGAGAACCTGGCAAAAGCTCCAAATTTTGCCGCTTGGCGAGGGATGCTCAAATCGAATTCATGCGCTCCCAACCGGAATAGGAGGTCGTAGAAGTCGCCGACTAGATTTACAGGCTTCTTCCCATGGAGGCGATTCAATTTCCAGTCTTCCAAATACTCTCGGAAATTCTTGACGGCCGCTCCCTTGAGCCGGAACAATCTGGAGATGTCGGCCACCACATGCGCGATATCCGTCGCCCGCTTTGGGGCATATTGTTCATCGCGCCATTCACCCTCGATCAGCCAAGCGTATATTTCTCCGAAAAGATTGATCTCCGGCTGCAGGAATAGCCCGGTTCTGCCGGCGCACTGGTATGGAATTTCGGCTTCCTCAAGCGCTTCGATAAGCGGCGGGGACGACGTCCTGACCGAACGATAGAGGACCGCGATGTCGCCGCACGACACCCCCTTCGTGCTCAACCGCGCAATCGTTTCCGCGATCTTCTTCGCCTCGGCAGCGTCCGTGTCCGAGCACCAGGGGATCACCTCATGTGTCCCGCCGGGCCGCTTCTCCCGCATGGCTTTTTCGAAGCGATGGGGGATCGTCTTGGCGAAATCGTTGGCGGTGCGGATAATCTCAGGGCGGCTGCGCCTGTTGACGTCGAGCGCGATCTTCTTCGACCCTTTCCAGCGTGTCTTGAAGTTGATGATATTGGAAAGCTCCGACCCCCTCCACTGGTAAATCGCCTGATCATCGTCACCCACGACGCAGAGCTGTACGGGGTCTTTCGCCAGCAGTTCTATCAATCGTTCTTGGGCGGGGTTGATATCTTGATATTCGTCAACGATGAGATGCCTCAGGGGACCATGGACCCGTTCGTAGGTGGCCGGGTTCTTCAGCTCCTTGACCGCCTGCGCTATGATGAGACCGAAGCTCAGGAAATGATATCTCTCCAGGGTGCTCACGTAGACTTCGTAGCATTCCCCCAAGGGTGTCCCAGCCAAATGCCGAGCGTCCAGCAGCTCGTTGGAGATTACGTCGGCCGAATGGAGAAAATCCTTGATCGCGTTCCGACGTTTCAGCTTCTGAAGGCCGATGTCGTAGAAGGCTCGGCTGAGCAACCCGGAATGTCTGTGCTCGTCAAGCACGTCGTAGTTGCCGAATTTGGGAACATAGTCCTGTAGGAGCCTGAAACAGTAGCCGTGGATCGTGCCGACGAACATCGGTCCCAGCCGGCCCAAGAACTCGTGCCCTTTCTTCGCCTCCACGCAGGAATAGATGCGCTCCTTGAGTTCCGCGGCGGCCTTCTCGGTAAAGGTGAAAGCGATAATGGACTCCGGAGGATTGCCCTCATTGATGAGCTCTGCCACTCGCCGCGAAATTGATTCCGTCTTTCCCGAGCCGGCGCAGGCGATGACTTGCAAATGCCCGCCGCGGTACGCGATGACTTCCTTTTGGGCCTCAGATAGCTCTTGTTCTGCGATGGGCATTGTCTATCCGTTTGCTGGCGACGGCCTCCGGTGATTCGTTGGCTTTGACCTCGGGGAGGAAAGCGGGGCTCTTTCATACTTCAAGCCCTTCGCTTTGACGCGGTTCACTTCCTTGCGGAGGAAGAACCAGGCCTCGTGCCCACCTAGTTTTCCCCACGGCTTGACCTTGCCCTGCGCTATCCACGAATACAGCGTGGGGCGTGTGATGTTCAGCAGACGGCAGGCTTCTTGAGTGCTGACGATGTCTTTTGGCCGCATGATGGATTATTGAACCAAATTTGACAGGTCGGTAAAACAGAGAAGCCTCCGCTTGAGCCGGACCGGGATTTTGGGTAGGACTTTTGGCGGGGTTGGGCTGGGCCCTAAGGCCCATGCCGAATTCCTAGGGGGGGTTAAACTTAAAGTGGGGACATGGGAGCCCCATTATAAGGACTTTATATGAAGCGCTTTCTTGCCTCGTTGTTCAGCTTGATTCTTCTGGCGGCCTCCCCGGGCTTGCAGCCTGGCCGGGCCTGGGGCGAAGCGATCCGCCCGAGGCCGTCGGCGCGCCTCTCCTCCAGGCGGTTTTCAAGAAAAGTTGTTTCTCTCAAAAATCGCGCAGGTTTTGCGCCCAATTTCAAGCCGGGCTCTTTCGGCGTCCCTAAGCGCCTGCGCGACGAGAAGCTTGGCCGTCCCCAAGATTTCAATTCCAGCCCGGCAGCGGATACCAAGCCCCTCTCATCCGGCGAGCTCGGAGGAATCGCAGCCGCGCTCGAAGATTTAGGAGCGCAGGGAAGTTCCCGCCTCCCCGGCCGGGAGATGCCGGACGCGGCAAAATCCCGCCTGTCCGCTTTAATCGAGGGACTGCGCTATTTCCAGAAATCGTGGAGTTTAGCGACGGAGCTGCCGGCTTCGCCGAACGGCGTCAAAGCCTCTTTGCCGCAGAGCCGCCCAGCCTCCTTCGATTTATCCGTTGAAAGGCCCGCCCGCCCTGCGCCGGATGCCAGTCTCCAGGGCGAAGGATTTTCAGACTCGGGAAGCAAGCCTGGGGCTCTGGAGAGAATGGTCCGCCGCGCGCGGCGGGTTTTGGATTTTGTGCGCGCCCTGGGCGCAAAACCCGCGGTTCAACCGGTTCTCCCCGCGGTTCTCCAATCTCCCGCCTATGTGGAAGGGCGCATCTACGACCCCGGTTTCATCCGCCGCGAGCGCGCGGACGCGCGCTTCACGGTGGTGTGGGACTTAAACGGCACCTTGGAAGCCCACGATGACCGGACGGACAAGAACGCCGTCTATTTGAGGCCCCAGGCCGAGGAGGTGTTGAAAAGTTTAAAGGCCCGCGGCGTGAAGCTGGTGCTTTGGTCCCAGGCCGAGAAGTGGTGGGTGGACGGATTTTTTCAGAAATTTCCCCAGCTTGCTCCCTATTTTGAGCGCGTCATCACGCGCGAAAACTACATGGACCTTTCGGAAAAAGAATTCGCCGAATTTCCGGAGGCCTCGGCCGTTCACCGCCGTTTTCCGCGCGCCAAAAATCTCTCGCTTCTGGGCTATGACTTGCTCGTGGACAATTTATCCGAAGCGTCCGCCGTCGCCAAGAAGCTCGGCTATGCCCATGTCGCGGTGGCGTCTTACCGGATGGAGAATGTCGGCGTCGAAGAGGGGGCTCTGGCCAAAGCTCTGGAGGCCGTTCAAAACGACCCCTCGCAGCTTTCGCGCCTTTCCTGGGACGGGCGCCCGGTCCGCGTTCTGGATTTAAAAGCCGATTTGCCGGAAATTCAAAAATCCCTGGGAGCCTCGCCCCTTGTTTTCGCCATCAACCGCTCCATTTTGACTCTTGCGGCGAGCCCCTCGGGGCTGATGCCCCAGCGCGCCGCGGGCGGCGCGGCGCCCGCGATTTATTCCGCGCTTCAACTCGGCGGCGGCGGGCTGGTTTTGGCTGCCGCGATGACGCCGGCCGAGCGCCGCCTGGCGCAGCGCGGCAAAATCCTCAACATGGGAAAGAATCTTTGGGTTCGCTACCTGGACGTTCCGCCGGAGACGTTTGAGGCCTACTACAATGGATTTGCCAACTCGTTTTTGTGGCCCGTGCAGCACGGCCTGTTTTCCGATTTTCATACGGATTCCGGCGGGAAGTCTCAGCAGGACAAGCGGCTTTTTTCCGCTTACCGCAAAGTCAACGCCTTGTTCGCCCGGGCGGCGCTGCCGCTTTTGCAGAAGGCCTCTTTCTCCCGGATTTTCATCCAAGACTATCACCTCTATTTGCTGCCGCAGATTTTAAGGCGCAGCCGGCCCTCGGCCGGGGTCCTGCAGCAATTCATTCATATCCCGTGGGTCTCCGCCGCCTACATCCGGGAGCATTTGCCGTTTAAGGCGCTCAGGGAAATTCTAAAGGGCATGCTGGGAAACGATATATTGGGTTTCCAGACCAAGGAAGACGCGCGCAATTTTATGGACACGGCCTCCGAAGTCCTGGGCCTGCGGACGGACCGCGAGAGCGGCGTCGTGTTTTACGGGGAGCGCCGGGTGAAGGTCAGGGATTACCCCATCTCCGTGGACGCCGAGCATCTGAGCAAGATTTTGGATAGCGACGCGGCGCTGGCGCAGATCGAGAAGCTCTCCAGCTTGAGGCGGGGAAAGACCTTGGTGGTCCGCGTGGATCGTATGGACCCCACCAAAGGCATCCTCGAGGGCCTCAAGGCGCTGCGCCAAATGCTGCGCAATCACCCGGAGCTCAAGGAGAAGTTGATGTTCTATTGCGTCTTGCAGCCTTCCCGCGAAAAGAATCCCGCCTACCAGAGGCTCCAAACGGAGATCAAGAGCTTGGTCAAGGAGATCAACCGGGAGTTTTCTCCGGACGCTCAGGGGGGTTTTAACGGCATCCTTGAAAACCAGCAGGACTTCCAGGGGTTTTTGAACGGCTCAGGAAAAGCGCCCGTGGTCGTGGCGCAGATGACCGGGCTTCCCTACCAGGATGTTTTGGCGCTCTTTAGCCTCATGGACGTGGGGCTGGTCAATCCCAAAAAGGACGGCATGAACTTGGTGGCCAAGGAGATGATGGTCGCCAAGGACCCGGAGCTTTTAAAGCGCTTGAACGCCAAGCTCCAAAACCGCGGCTCCAGCCTGAGGCTGGGCCATGGGGCCATTGTGGCCTCAAGCCGCATGGGCGCCTATGCGGAGCTCAAGGAGTCGGGCCTGCATGGCCACGTTTTCGGCATCGGCGACCCCACCGACATCGAGGAGACCGGGCTGGCTCTTTACCTGGCCCTGCAGTCTTCCCTCCAAGAGCGCGAAGGCCGCTCCGCCGCGCTGGCAGCGCATGTGAGGCAAAACAACCTCAAAGCCTGGCTGGACTCCATGCTCAGGGACGTCGAAAACCCGTAAAATTCCCGGATTTTGGGTATAATATCGCCATGGCGCCCCGTCCTTGGCTGCTCGCCGCCGCGATGGTTCTGGCCGCCTGCCAGAAGCCGCTTCCGGAAAAAATTGAACAAGCCCCCGCGCAAGTTGAGCCGGCGGCGGTGGAAAGGAGGTCTACTCAAATGGCATTGAGCCTTAAAAGCTCCGCGTTTAAGCGCGACGAGTTCATCCCCAAGAAATATAGCTGCGAGGGGCAGGACGTCTCCCCCCAGCTCAGTTGGACGGGCGCTCCGGAGGGAACCCGGAGCTTCTCCCTGATCATGGACGACCCCGACGCTCCGCCCGGAACGTGGGTGCACTGGGTGCTCTACGACCTGCCCTCCGGCCGCAGCAGCCTCGACGAGGGAATTCCCAAAAAGGAGACGCTGGACTCAGGCGCCAAGCACGGGCTTTGCTGGGGCGTCAACGATTTCGACCGGGTCGGCTACTACGGCCCTTGCCCGCCTCCCGGAAGGCCGCACCGGTATGTTTTCAAGCTCTATGCCTTGGAGACGGAGTTGGGCCTGGCGGCCCGGGCGACCAAGGCGGAGCTTCTGCGCGCTATGCAGGGCCACATTCTCGCCCAGGCCGAGCTCACCGGCTTGTACAAGCGTTAACCCAAATAGAGTTAAATATCATAAAATCAACCACTTAATGGTTGATTTCCAACCATGCATGGGGTATACTATTGGCATGTACGCCCGTCACCTCATGCCGGCGTTGCTGGATGCGCTCTCGGACAGCCCTGTCGCCTTCCTCAATGGGGCAAGGCAAACCGGAAAAAGCACGCTGGTTCAGCAGCTTGCCGCGGGCCCGCATCCGGCCCGCTATGTGACCCTGGACGACGCCGGAACCTTGGGGGCCGCCAAAAATGACCCAAAAGGCTTTCTACAGGGTTTCGACGGCCCCGTGATTCTCGATGAGGCGCAAAGAGCCCCGGAGCTGTTTCTGGCGCTCAAAGCGGAGGTGGACCGCGACCGCCGGCCCGGGCGCTTTCTGCTGACGGGATCGGCTAACGTTCTCTTCTTGCCGCGCTTGTCCGAGGCCTTGGCCGGGCGCATGGAGATTCTCACGCTTTGGCCGCTTTCCCAGGGGGAGATAGAAGGCGTAAGAGAAGGATTTATCGACGCCTTGTTTCAAGGGGATGTCCGCTTCCGGGAGATCAAGCCCTCGTCGCGCGAAGACCTCTGGCGGAGAGTGGCGCTGGGAGGTTATCCGGAGCTCTTGACCCGCGCCCGCCCTGAGCGGCGGCAAGCCTGGGCCAAGGGCTACGTCACCGCCATTTTGGAGCGGGACGTTCGCGACCTGTCCAATATCGAAGGCCTGACCCAATTGCCGCGGCTGCTTAACTTCTTGGCGGCCCGAATGGCCGCTCTCATGAATTTCTCGGAAATTTCGCGTTCCATGGGGATGCCGCAATCCACCCTAAAGCGCTATCTCGCCCTGCTGGAAGCCACTTTCTTGGCGCGCCGTTTGCCGCCATGGAGCGGAAATCTGGGAAAACGCCTAGTCAAGATGCCGAAGCTATTTCTCAACGATACCGGCCTTGGGGCCAATCTGCTCGGGATCGACGCCGCCCGTCTATACGAGGACGACAATCTCACCGGCCCGTTCCTGGAATGTTTTGTCATGGCCGAGATCGCCAAGCAGATCGGTTGGAGCGCCGTCAAACCCCGGATGCATCACATGCGCGCGGAAACAGGCCGTGAAGTGGATATTGTCCTTGAAGACGCGCAAGGGCGCTGCGTCGGCATCGAGGTCAAATCCGCCGCCACGGTCGGCGCCGGAGAATTCAAGGGACTCAAAACCTTCGAGGAAGCCTTGGGCAAGCGCTTCCTGCGCGGGGTGGTTCTCTACACGGGACGGGAGACTGTGCCTTTCGCCAAAAATCTCCACGCCCTGCCGGTAGACGCCTTATGGCAGTTGCGCTAGCATATGGTAACGTTCTAGCGCGGCGCGCTGGGAAGCTGTTCTCCCTAGTCGCGTCGTTTTTGCTGACGACAATTCCCAAACTTGGTAGAATAACACCCGGAGAATTATGATTTGGACGGCGATTTTAGCGGCTTTGACGGTTGGATTTGTCCTGGGTCTGGCGGCGGCCTATATGCTCAAGCTGGTTCAAGCCAAGACCGCGCGGGAGCTGGCCGACGAGCTCTTTCGCGACGGCGAAGCGCAGCGGCAGGCCAATTTAAACGCCGTCATCGACAACGTCAAGGCGAGCTTCGGCAGCCTGTCTTTGGAAGCCCTGTCCAAATCCACCGAAGAATTTTTAAAACTCGCCAAGAGCCGCTTGGAACAGGAGCGCGAAGTCAACGTCAAAGAGCTCGGCGCCCAAAAAGGCCTCATCGACCAGCAGCTTCAGCGCGTCAACAC
>JACQRQ010000092.1 GCA_016206405.1 Elusimicrobiota bacterium
CGCGTAGACCGTCACCTTAAAAGGCGTCCCTACGCTTTGGTTGGCGGGCAGCCCGGACTTGCCGGCGCCGCTCACGAATACCTCGCCGGGGGCGACCACCACCAGCTTCGAAGCCGCCAGCGCCACGTTGGCGTCCGGAGACCGGGCCGCGGCGATGGATGGATTGGAGAAATTGCCCGAGAGGTCCTGGGACCAAAGAGTAAAGGTATAGGTGGAACCGGGTGTCAGACCCGCTAAAGTCCTGGTTTCCGGCATGTTGGGAGACGCGTTGCTGGTCGAGATAAACACCTGCGCGCTGGCCGTGCTCCCGATCACCCCGGTCCCCGGAGCGTAATGGATTAGGTAGCGTCCTGAGAAATTCCGCAAAAATCCGTCGTCTCCCGGAGAATTCCAGGAGAGCTTCACCTCGCCGGCGAGGTTGCCCGGGGCGGCCGTCAAGCCGACCGCGGCGGGGGCGGTGGTATCCACCAGAACTTTGACCGGAATCTGAAACTCGGGGCTGACGCCCAAATTTCCGGCCACGTCCCTGGCCAAAAAGGCGACCCGGTTGGCCGTGCCGGGGGCCAACGGCAAACGGTAGGCCGTGATGGTGGAAACCTCGGTCGTTCCCGTAAAACCGGTCGAATACATTTCATGGACGCGGTATTTCCAGCTTGCTCCGCCATCCCTGGAAAACTTCAGCGCGGTTCCGCGGAAATTGGAGGCGATTTCATCGGCGCTTAAAACCTGCGAGGAAATGCGCACCTCGTCTATGGAGCGCGGGATAAATCCAGAGCTCGCAAAGTTGCTGGCGAAGTATTGGTCGTTGAAATTGGTCCCGTCGATGCGGTTGGCCGCTCCCAGGAATACGAAGGGATTGGAACTGTAAAGCAACGCGTTGGAGGAGGTGGCCTGTGCGTTTTCGCCGGCCAACTGCCCGTCCACATAAAGCTTCATGCCGTCGGAGCCCAAAGACGCGACCAGATAATGCCATAAGTTGTCCTGAAATCCGATGGAGGATTTGGCGTATTGGCGCACGTTGGAGGAGGTCGTCACGGTGAATTGCAGCTCGCCGAAGGTGTTCCAGCCGACGGCGGAGTCAAACTGCGCCGCCTTGCCCGGCGAGGAGGAATCGGCCAACTGGAAAAGGACTCCCTTCCCCTGATCGGTCAAAAACCACATCTCCACCGTGAAAGCCTGGCCGGTGGCGGAAGCGCGCAGCGGCAGTTTGGCGGCGCTCACCGCATAAGGATTGTTGCTCCCAAAGGAAAGCGCCTGGCCGAATCCGAACTGGCTCACGCTCCATGACGGGTTATTGATGAGATTAAGCTGAACACCGCGCCCCGAACTGTCCTGGCTGATGGAGCCGGCGCCTTCCTTCATATGCCACAACGCCAGGGTCTGCGAAAAGGGCGTCAACTCGGAGGATGAATTTCTTAGTCCGGAGCCCGTATCCCTTAGGGCGACGCTCACGCCAGGCTCAGTCGTGTCGGTCGTCGAGCCCGCCACTAAATAATTGAACTGGGAATCGGTGAACAGGAAGGTGTTCGGGAAAAACTGAGGCGCCTCGTTGTCGCCGGCGCCTCCGCCGAAGGACCGGATGGTTGCCAGCGCCGATTCAACCGGATAGATATTCTGAGAGGCCATATTGCCGCCGGCAAGAAGGAAATTGTCCGGAGTCGAAATCTTCAGCCCTAGGGTGTTGCCGACCGTGGCCGCGTTGGCGACATGCAGCGCGATGAAGAAATAGCGCGTCGCGGGCCCAATCAACTGGCCCGTGGCGGCCGTCGCGTCGAAACCGCTCGAGAAGAAAGTCGCGGTGGTCACGTCCCCGGAGAAAAATGTCTCATCGGTGAGGGCAAAATCCACGTTTGGATCGAATTGGCCGTTAAAATCAGCGTCGCCGTGAATCTTCGCTCCCAAAACGTCGCCCGGAGTCTGGGTGCCGGTAAGGGAAAGCCCAAGGCCTATCCAGGAAGCGTAGCCCGTGGACGTCCACAGGCCCAATTTCAGGAAGCCGCGGTTGGCCCCTTGATCTATAGCCGAGGGCGCCAGGTTCGCGCTGCTGACATATACCTGTATATCCTGGACGCTCACCGTGAAGGTCGAGGATCGGGCGCCGGGGATGAGGACGTCGAAAGGAGCGGAGACCGTCAACGTGTGGATGCCGGTTGATTGCAGGGTGATGAATTCGATGCGCGTGCCGAACTGAAGGGAGTTGTACGACGGCAAAAAGGCCGCGGGATCGGAGGCGCCCCAGCCGATCACCGTGCTGGCTCCAGCGACGACGTTGCTGGAGGAGTCCACCGCCTTCACCGTGACGGCAAATGGGAGGCCGAGCGTCTGGGAAATAGGAATACCCGACTTTCCGAGGCCGATGAGATAGTACTCTCCCGGAAGCAGTATCTCCAGCCCGCTCACCGCTCCGGTCCCTCCGCCGACGCCGAAATCCCAATTGACGTTATTGCCGGAATCGACGTTGGAGCCGTCGGAAAGCGCGTTCATCCTCGCGCCCGAGGCGTAGGAGTCCTTGACGTCGGTGTTGTAGATGCCCTGGATGCCGGACCCGTCAAAATTTAAAAACCAACGGCTGCCGTCCTGGGTGCTGCGGAGCCTGGTTTTAGACGCGGCGCCCGGGCTGCCGGTGAAAATATTATTGGACACGGTCAGCGTGCTGCCGGCGTTGAAAAACAGGTTCGCGCCCGCCGCCGCCACCAGAAAATTATTGGCCCGCAGCCCGGACAAAAACGTGATCGAGTTATTGGCAACCGCCAAATCGTTGAAGGCAAGCACCGAGGATGCCGAATACGTCTGCGGCGCGGAGCCCGCGAAAATCACCGTGCTTCCGGAGGCGTTGAAGTTTCCGCCCGTCCAAATGAAATTACCTCCCACGCCGACGCTGCGATTGGAGACGTTCAAAGAGGTGCCGGGCTCCTGTCTTAAATCGCCGGACATGAACAAATCCTCGCCCAAAGTCACGCTGCCCGTAAAACCGCCGGCGAGCGTCAATGTGGAAATAAACGTATTTTGCAAGTCCCAGAAGCAGCTCTTGGCGCCGGCCGTGGCATCAAACCGCACGACGTCGCCGAATGTCGGCACCTGGCCGCCCTGCCAGTTGGACGCGTTTGCAGCCGAGGAGCTGACGCTTCCGGTCCATATTTTTCCGGTTATAACCGGCGCGGTGCTGGCCGCGCCCTCAAGCCCTTCGACTCCGCTGATCGTGGCGCCTTCCGTAAAGCGCAGGGCGGCGGTGGAATCCCAAACGGCCAGCCAGGTATCCACCGAGGTCAACGCCACCCCAAGTTCCCAATGTTCCGCCGGCATGTAAGTCTTGCCGCCGACCGCCTGAACGGTCTGGAGATTGCCGCTTGTGTCGTACTTCCACAGGGCTATCTGATTCTGGCTGGTCCCGACCGTGCCCAGCACCGCAACTTGGTTGTCCCCCGCCGCCAATTCATAGGGCTTGTCGTCCGTTGATTGCGCCCCGTGCCAATATTTGACCAGCTCTTGGGCGCCGTTCAAGTCGTAGCGGCTGAGCATCAGATCCAAGTTTCCGAAATCGTTCTTAACCATGGCCGTCACCCACAACTTGGAGGAGATCTTGGAGAAATCCATCGCCGGGACGGGAAGGGCGACCTGGAAAGCGCCGGTGCTGACCTTGGGATAGCCGGAGGTGAGGTTGCCGTTGGAGTCGTATTTCCACAGTGCCAGGTCTATTTTCCCAGCGGAGGATGAGCCTCCCACAGCCCACACGTTGCCGGAACCGTCCAGAACCGCGTCGGTGGCCGCGTCAAAACCGCCGCCCCTGCGGTATTTTTTCGGCGCGCCGACAAGCTGGGAATTTGCGTCGAATATCCAAAGGGCCTGCTCAAAGTTGTTGCCGGCCACATTGGGATCGTGCGGATCGGGCTGGCCCGCCGAGGCATATTGAACGGCCCCGGCCACATACGCCCTGCCGGTCGCGGTGTCCACCGCCAAGCCGAAAGTCCAATCGTCCAGACTGGTCGAGTAAGTGGTTTGGGAAAGGATATTGCCGTCGAAGCCGATCTTCCAGTAGCCGATGTCCACGTCGGCCGCCGCGCCGGCGATCGAGCCGGTGACGCGCACGCTGTCGGAGCCAAATCCGATGGACCA
>JACQRQ010000093.1 GCA_016206405.1 Elusimicrobiota bacterium
ATCGGCTACGGCGCGGTGGTTCTATCCTTTGTCCTGGGCTTATGGAGCTTTTGGCAGACGGATCATCAGCCCAAGGCGGCTTGGACCTTTTTCGCCGCGCTGGCGTTTGCCGTCCTGTTGGTGCTTCAAAACGGAGACCTGGGAGGCCGGATGGTGTTTGTGGAAGGCGCGGCCGTCAAACCGGCGGTGGCCGCCGTCGATGCCGCTGAGGCGGCCGGCAAAGCGCCGGAAAAGAAGACGCCCACCGGTCATAGCCACGAACACGGGGCTCACCCGCACTGACGGCGGGGGAAAGTGGTAGAGTGGCGGGGGGGAAGTGGTAGAGTGGTAAAGTGATAGAGTGATAGGGTGGTCGAGTTTATTCTGGCGCGGACGGACGGTAGGGTTGGACGTAGCGCCTCTGGTCGGGGAGACGTTTTCCGGACTCAACGGATTGGGCCGCCCAATCGGCGAAGTTGGGGTGGGGCGCCAGAGGAACGGCGTCCAAGCGGTAAAAACAGCCTTCCAGAGCCTTTTTGATGGACCTCTCAAGCCCGCTTCCGGGAAGCGCGTAAGCGATCATCAGCACGTCGCTCCCGCGGCCCAGGCGCACGATTTTTTCCCGAAATTGGAGCGACTCTTGCTGCCAGCTTTTGCGGTCGCCCGCGTCGTCGATCACCCACGCCTGGACTTCTTTAAAGCCGGCCGCCTTCTGCAATCCCGGCGCCAAGCGGGAGAGAACCGCGGACCGCCGCGCGTTTTCTTCCTCGCTGCCGCCCGCCCGCGACGCCAAAATCAATATCTCCCGCTGCGGCCGGCGGCTGATCTTTTTGGCGTGCGAAGCCAGGATATCGGCCATCAGAGAATGATCCTCCAGGGCCGGAGTCATCGAGATAGGCAGCTTCGTCTCAACGCGCGCCAGCGAAAGCGACGCGACCCGGCCTTTGGAGCCCATCCTCTGCAGCAGCGACGCGGAGGGCTGCTCGCGCAGCCCCAAAGCGTAGCGCATCTGCTCCAAATCGTCGGTGTTTGAAAAAAGATAAAGAGGAACGGCGACGATTTTGCCGACGGAGCGCCGCGCCAGCCGGTCGACGCTCCTTTGAAGCTCCTTGGCCGTTAGCCGGCCGATGACGACCTCCACCGGCGCTTTCCCGCCCAACCTTTTTTTAATCTCAGCCAAACTGAGATTCCAGCGGCGGTCGCCTTCCTCGGCCAGCAAAAGCACTCCAGCGTCCCTTGGAGGCGGCAAATTCTGCACCGAAGCCGGAGAACGGCCAAGAAACATCAGGATCAAAAATAAGTGAGGCGAAAACATGGCGGCAGATCGAAAAGCCCCCGGCCGCGACTGAACCGGACGCGGGCCTCTCTCCGAAACTAGCATTTAAAAAAGCTTATTCCAAGGCGTGGCCATAGCGTTGCAAAAGTCGCTTCGGCCAAGAGCGATTCCTATGGATGATATCAGCGGGGCTCTCAAGCGGGATTTGGGCCGGCGGCTCGGCAACGACGCCATCGTCGAAGACTATGCCGAGAGGTTTCGCGCCGCCCGCGACTGCTGGAGCGCCGGACTGTGGTGGGACAGGGAGCGCGCGGCCCGGCACGCGCCCGCCGCCGTCGTGCGGCCGGTCAATCTCGAAGGCCTGTGCCGGATTTTATTCTGGGCCGATTCCCAGGGGATCGCCCTCGTTCCCCGCGGCGGCGGCTCCGGGGTTTGCGGCGCGGCTGTTCCCAAAGACGGCGAGTCCATCGTTGTGGAGACCACCGCTTTAAAAAAAATTATCCGCTTGGAGACCCTCGGAGATTCGGCCTCGGTCACCGTGGAGGCCGGCATGTTGGGCGGCGACTTGGAAGCCGCGGTCAATCACCAGGGTTATGCGCTGATGCATGTGCCGGCTTCGCTGGATATTTCAACGGTCGGGGGCTGGATCGCCGCCGGCTCCTACGGGCAGCTCTCCACCCTCTACGGGGGCATCGGGGATCAGATTCAGAGCCTGCAGGCCGTTTTTCCGGGAGGCGCGGTCGAAACGGCCGCTCCGGAGTCGCTGCTCTTGAGCGAAGGGGGGTTGGGGATTATTTCTCAAGCGACCCTCCGCCTGAGGCCCAAACCCGAAGGCCATTTCTTCCTCTCCGGCGAATTTGAAAATATGGAGGACCCCCTGGCCCTGCTCAAGGATTTGATCCGGCGCGGAATTCGCCCGGAGGTGGCGCGGTTATATGATCCCGTGGAAGCCAAGACCAGCCTGTCTGCAAATCGCCGCTCGTTTTTGAGCGATCAGCTCAAGTTGAAGCTGGCGCGATTGGCATTGGGATATCCCGCCCTGCTGCGCCGGCTTCAAACAAACCCCTGGGCGGCCAAGCGCTGGCTGCTGGTCCTGATCTTCGAGAAATCGCGGCACGGGGATTATCTCGAAAGCCGGCGTCTTCTTGAGGGCATGAATATCAAAATCGATGAAGCGCCGGCCCGCCTCTGGCTGGCCAACCGTTTTCAGTGGAATACCGGCAAGGTGACGGCTCTTTTTGAGCAGGGGTGCTTTGCCGACAGCCTGGACGCCTGGGCTCCGTGGAAAACCTTGCCGGAGCTGCACCGCCGTCTCATCGAAAGCGTTTCGCCCCGCGCGGCCGTCATGGCGCATGTCTCCCATGCGGACCCGGAGGGCGCCTGCCTTTACCTTCTTATCGCGGGCCGCGGAAAATCGAGGCCGGAGTCCGAGCGCCTGCATCAAGAAGTTTGGCGGCTGGCGATGGAAACCTGCGTCTCCGCAGGGGCCAGGGTCAACCACCACCACGGCGTCGGTTTGGCCAAGCGGGAGTGGAGGCAGCACGCCTACCGGCCCGGCTGGCTTTCGGAGTTCGCTCAACTGAAACGCTGGCGGGATCCGAAGGGAATCATGAATCCTGGGAAGGTTCTGTGACGGCTTTCAAAATTTTGGCCCACCGCGGCGGGGCGCGGACCTCCCTTGAAAACACGGTGCAGGCCATGGAACTGGCCGCGCGCCTTGGCGCCGGCGGCGTCGAATGCGACGTGCAGCTCAGCGTCGACGGCGAACCGGTAATTTTCCACGACCACGAAACCTTTAGGCTCACGCAGGTTCGCGGCCGCATCGACCGGCTGCCTTGGTCCAAGATTCGGACTCTGCGCGTCGAAGACAAAGCGCCTATTCCGCACCTGAAAGATGTGCTCGATTGGTTGGCCGGATGGCCCCATCTGCAGCTTTATCTGGATTTGCGCGTCCCGTCGCAACGTTTGCTGGAAATTCTAGCCGCAAGCCTTTCCGGCAGCGGCCTTAAGACCCGCGTTTTCTTGCTGACTTTTTGGTCCCGCAGGAAATATCTGCGGGACGCCAAGCGCCTCGATCCCCAGCTCCAAGTCGCCCTGATGCCCCAGACGCCGTGGTCGCTGGTGGAGCGCGCCCGCGGCGTCGCGGCGAAGTCCCTCTGTTTAGGATGGGACGACCGGTGGTGGACCAAGAGCCTTTTTAAAACGGCCTGCCTTTTCGCCGACCTTCCAAAGGAGGCGCGCGCCGCCCGCTCGGCGGGAATCGGCGTCAGCGGAGGCATCGCCAACACCGTCGATGACGTCGCCTGGCTGCGGCGCCGCGGCATTTCGGAAATTTGGACGGACGACGTCCCGCTGGCGTTGTCGGCGTTGAAAAAGACGGAGGCCTCGCCCGAATGACCGCGCGCCTGAAGGACTCATGTGGTAAAATGCTTGCCGTGAAAAACATGCCCCCGCGCCCTTCGGATATTTTCCGCTTTTTGTCCTCTTTCGAGCCCTTCAAGGCGCTTCCCAAAAAGGACCTGGAACATTTGGCCTTATCAACAGCGCACGGAACCTATAAAAAGAAAGAAACGGTTTTCAGCGAGGGCGGCGCGGCCGACCGGGTCTGGGTGGTCTACCGGGGGCGGATGCACATCTTCAAATACACCTCCGGCGGAAAATCGCTCGCGATCGAAAACCTGGTTGCCGGAGACATTTTCGGGACTCTGTGCCGGCTCAGCGGAAACGGCCGCGTCTACCGGTGCACGGCCGTGGCCGCGCAGCCGGCGGAGGCGCTCAGCATCCCCGACCGGCTCTTTAATCGCCATTTGAGCGTCCCCAAAATGGCCTTGAGCGTCTGCGCCCTGTGCGCCCAGAGGCTTAAGGAGATTCACGATCTTCGCTGCATTCAAACCGAGCCCGTCGACACGCGCATGGCCCACATCCTGCTGCAGTTATCGAAGAAAACGGGAAGCGACGATTTGGCGCTGACGAAAAAGGAGATAGGCGATCTTTGCGGCGTGAGCACCGAAACGGTCTTCCGGACGCTTTCAAAGTTCCAAAAAAAAGGCTGGCTGGAGTCCGGTTGGGGAAAAATCCAAATTAAAAAAAAGGAAGCGTTGGAGCGCCTAGCGCAAAAGCCCTAGACCGTCTCCATCTATTTTGCCGGGAATAAAACCCATATATGACCTGAGTCATATATGGGTTTTTTATTTTCTTGCTACGTTAATGCCATGCATCCGGCCCTGCTTCGATTCTTAGGCCTTCCGGCGCAAGGCTCCAGTTACGCCCACAAAGTTGATTTTGATCTCTTGCTCCTTCACGCCGGCATGGCGGCCATGTTCATTATCTGGGCCGTCCTCATGGCCTTCCTTTTGATCCGCTATAGGCGGAAAGAGGGACGGCAAGCGATCTACGAGTCCACCGGAGGCGCCTGGGCGTTGGCGGGAGGGGTCGCCATCGTTCTCTTTGAGTTGGTCATCATCGTCACCTACTCGATACCCACTTGGTCCACCATCAGCCTGCGTTTGCCGGATGAAAAAAGCTCGAATGTGATCGCGGTCGTGGCGGAGCAGTTCGCCTGGAACGTCCATTATCCCGGTCCTGACGGGAAATTCGGCCGCCGCGCGGCCCAGTTCGTGGATTCCGGCAACGTCCTGGGGCTGGACCCCGGCGACCCTGACGGAAAAGACGACGTGGTGACCCTCAACGAGCTGCACGCTCCGCTGGGAAAACCGACCTTGGTTTACCTGACATCCAAGGACGTCATCCACAGTTTTTTTATCCCGGCCTTCCGGGTCAAGCGGGATGCCGTGCCGGGCATGGTGAGCCCGCTGTGGTTTGAGCCAATTCTTGAAGGCCGTTTTACGATTTCCTGCGCCCAACTCTGCGGCATCGGCCACGCCACCATGCAGGGCGTCGCCATCACTCACCCGGCCGAGGAGTTCGAATCTTGGCTCAAGGAGCAGTCGGCCTTAAAAGACGCGACGGATTAAGCCGATCAACAAAGCCTATGGACGCCGAATCCCCCCAGCATCGAAGTCTCACCTGGCTTGAAAGGTATCTCTTTTCCATCGATCATAAGGTGATCGGCCTTCAATACCTGATCACCTCCTTGCTGTTTCTTCTGTTCGGCTTCGCCTTGGTCTCCCTGCTGCGCTGGCAATTAGCCTATCCCGGCCAGCCGATTCCCTTGATCGGGCGCTGGCTGCCAGACACTTTGGCCCCCGGCGGCGTCATGCTGCCGGAGTTCTACAACCAGCTCGGGGCGATGCACGGCACCATCATGATCTTTTTGGGCGTGGTGCCGCTGGGCGTGGGCGCCTTCGGCAACTACATCCTGCCGCTTCAAATCGGCGCTCCCGACATGGCCTTCCCGCGCATGAACATGCTCTCGTACTGGATGTACGTGCCGGGCGGGATTTTGATGCTGTTGTCGTTTTTCCTCCCGGGCGGGGCCGCGCAGTCGGGCTGGACCTCCTATCCGCCGCTGTCGATCATCAATCCCGGGCAGACGGCGTGGCTCATCGCGATGGTGTTCATCATCACCTCCTCGCTTTTGGGCTCTATCAACTTCATCGTGACGACGCTCAACATGCGGGCCAGAGGCATGAGCCTGTGGCGCATGCCGATCTTCGTCTGGGCGCAGTTGATCACCGCCGTTTTGCTGCTGCTGGCCTTTCCGCCGCTGGAAGCCGCGGCGATACTGCAGCTCATGGACCGGGTGGCGGGGACTAGCTTTTATCTTCCGGCGGGGCTCATCGTCAGCGGCGAGGCATTGAAGGTTTCGGGCGGGGGCCAGCCGCTTTTATGGCAGCACCTCTTCTGGTTCCTGGCGCATCCGGAAGTCTATGTGCTGCTTTTGCCGGCCATGGGCATCTGCGCGGAGATCATCGCCAACGGCACGAGAAAGCCGCTATTCGGCTACAATATCATCGCCGGCTCCATGCTGGGCATCGGCTTTATGTCTTTTATCGTGTGGGCCCACCACATGTTCGTCAGCGGCATGAGCCCGGCCTTGAGCAATTTTTTCCTGATCACCACGCTGATCATCTCCATCCCCTCGGTGCTGATTTTGACGGCCTTGGTTTGGAGCCTGAAGGGCGGCAACGTCCGCTTCAGCGTCCCCATGCTCTTTGCCCTCGCCTTTCTGCCCATGTTCGGCATCGGCGGGCTGACGGGCCTGCCTCTGGGAACCCATGTGACCGACATGTACCTGCACGACACCTACTATGTGATCGGGCACTTTCATTACGTGGTGGTCACCGGAAGCATCATCGCGCTGATGGGAGGCATCTATTATTGGTTCCCGAAATGGTTCGGCCGCAAGATGAGCGATTTCTGGGGCAAAGTGCATTTCTGGGGGACTCTGGCGTGCATGAACGGGGTCTTCTTCCCGATGTTCATCCAGGGCTTGGCGGGAGTCTCCCGGCGGCTCTATGACCCCACGCTGCAGCCGCAAAATTTGAGCACACAGCCCTGGAACGTCGTGAGTTCCGTCGCCGCCTGGGCCCTGTTCCTGTTTCAAATCCCCTTCATCGTGAATTTTTTTCATAGCATTTTCAGGGGCGAAAAGAGCGGCGAAAACCCCTGGAAAGCCACCACTCTGGAATGGGCATGCCCCTCGCCGCCGCCTCACGGCAACTTCTCCAATCCCCCGCGCGTCTACCGGGGACCCTACGAATACTCCGTCCCCGGCCGCGAGGCGGACTGGTTCCCCCAAGACGAAGCGGCTTGAGCCGCATCATAGAATTTGTCCCAAATCCTCCACCAAGGGTATCATGAGGTCAGGACTCAGCGCTATTTCCGGGCGCACCCTAAAATCCCAGGGAGTGATTTGACTGGGGGCCTGTCGAGGGATTCCCTCCGAAAAACAGGGTCGCCTCCGAGAGCGCCCTTCCCTCCCTCAGACTCGCTGAATGTGAGAGCGGTCTTCCGGGAGGGTTTTCTCCGGGAACCCCTCGCCACCCCTTTCAATTTCTTCCACTTTATAGGGTGCGCCTCCTTGCGCCGGTAACCTCGCGGGTGAAAAGTGAGCGCTTTTCATCTTATCCCCTTCGGGGGAGATTCCTCCTGGGAACGCGAGATGTTTTATTGATTTCAAAAGCATCTCGCCAAAAAGATAGCGTGGAATATTTTCGACGGGTGACGCCGATGGGTTGTATCTGCCGAGGAGGAACCGGCGCGTGAGTCGCCGGGCCGGCCGCAGGCAGATGGGCCCCATCGGCGGCAGGCCCTGTCGGAGATAAAACGCTATCGTATCGGAGGATCAAGGTTTATCCCCCGCCTTGCGGCCACCGGCGCTAATGTGGCAGATTAACATGCAAGGCCGCGTCCGCGGCGCGCGTTGAAACAAGGAGAGGAAAAATCAATGACCAGAAAATCGCTTTGGAGAGCGCGAGCGTTGGCATGGAGTTGCGTCTTGGCCTTTCCCTTGAAGGCCCATGCCCTGAATTTCGGCGGGCAGCTCCGGCTCAGGTACGAGAGCATGTCCCTCAGCCAGTACGCGCCACCCGCCGGCCGGCCGGCGCTGGACCAGTTTTCTCTTAGAACCCGGCTCGGAGCCGGTGGCTCTCCGGCCGAGGGCGTTCGCGTTTTCGTCAACATTCAAGATTCCAGGGTCGCCGGTTCGGAAGCCTCCGTGTCGGCCAATTCCAAGAACGTGGATTTGCATGAAGCCTGGCTGGAAATGACCGGCCTATGGGCCCTGCCTCTGGATTTGAAGGCCGGGCGGCAAGAATTGATCTACGGCGACCAGCGCATGATCAGCACGCTGGATTGGGACGCCTCCGGACGCGCTTGGGACGGCCTGCGGCTGCGCTGGAAGAAAGACCTTTGGCAGGCTGATTTTTTCTCGGCCGTCACCCGCGAAGCCGCCGGACCCAAGCAGGACGAGGTTTTCACGGGACTCTATGCGACGCTGCAGGCTGCGCCGGAGCATGAGCTGGATTTTTATTTGCTTTCAAGAACCTCAGCGGCGGTCAACTCCGGAAATCTGCGGGAGCGCAGCCTTGGAATGCGAATGAAAGGGCGCAGAGAGGCTTGGGATTATTCCGCCGAAACAGCCTGCCAGTTCGGCAGCAAGGGCGGCAAAAACCTGAGGGCTTGGGCTCTGGCGGCCACGGCGGGATACAAACTCGATTCAAAATTCAGCCCGCGCATCGGCCTGGAATACGACTTCGCCTCCGGCGATTCGGACCCTTCCGACGCGACCAGCGGAACCTTCGAGCCGCCCTATCCTTTCGGCCACACCTACCAAGGCTTGGCGGACGTTTTTTCCTGGAAAAACGCGCATGACTTGGCTCTCCGAACTTCGGCCGCGCCACGGGAAGGATGGACCGTGGCGCTGGACCTCCACCATTTCCTGCTGGCGAGCTCCAAGGACGCCTGGTACGGGCCCTCCAACGCGGCCATCACCCGGGACGCGACCGGCTCCGCCGGAAAAACAGTTGGCCATGAGCTGGATTTTCACGTCAAGACCGCCGTCCGCAAGGCCGTCAAGCTCTGGTTCGGCTACTCCCGATTTTTCGCCGGACCCTATGTCGCCCGCACCGTGGGCGGCCGCGACAAGGATTGGGCCTTCTTCCAAGCGACGGTCGATTTCTGACCCGAATTCCCCAACTGAGGAATTCGGGTTAGAACTTCAAGTTGGGACGGATGAGGACTTGCGACTTGCTTCTTTGCCGCCCCTGGGCCAGGGCGCCGCTGTATTTGTCGAGTCCCTGCCAAAGGTAGCCCAGGCCGATGCTAAAAGTCATTTTGCCGTTATACATAGGGAAATTTTTGTCGAGCATGATGTAGTGGCTGATCGGGCTCAAACTTCGCTTGTCGAAGTCCACCCGGTATTCGATGCCGCTGCTTAAAAGAAAGGAGTACCTGTTTTTTTCGTAGTCGATGCGGTTTCGCCGGATGCCAAGGTAATAGGCGTCGGCGACTTCGCGGTTGGAGTGAAACTTGCCTCCGCCGCGGAAGCTCCAGCTCATTCTCCTGCGGGCGGTTTCCTGGTCCCCTTTTATCTTGGCCTCCGCTTCCAGCCAATTATCCGGGATCATGCGGCTTTCCAGAATATGGTAGTTTCCCGCGCTGGCTAAATAGCCCACGTAGCCTTTCTTCTTCCTGCGCAGCGACTGCTCCCCCGGGTTGAAATCAATCACCTTGCCCAGGAAAACGGAAAGGGCGTAAGGCTCCTCGAAGCCCGCGGTCACCGCGTCCACCAAGTTTAAAGACGGAGTGGCCTGGGCTTGACGGTAAAACCGCCTGGCGCGCTTGCGCACGGCCACGCCGGTGACGGGCAGCGGGTTCAAGCTGGCCTCCAGCACCAAAAACCGGGGCACTAGAGCGCGGGTCAGCATCCCCCGGTAGGTGCTCATCTCGCCCTGCTCCACGTCGGACTCCGTGGCGCCTTCCGAAAAAGGAATCGTCAGCGCGATGTCGCTGTAATAAGGATCAAGCTCAATGTCCACGTCCTTAAATCCCAGGGCAAAAATATCCCCCCCGCTTTTTAGAAGCAGCGCAACGACAAAAATGGCGACCCAACGCGTCACAACCATAAGTATAGCCGTTGCCGCGAAATTCGCAAGCCGTTGCGTCCTCCCAGTAATTCCGTAAGTAAGCAGTAGCCGTCTGTTTCCTGCCGTCGATAACCCTTCCTGATACTCGCGCCGAGCAAATTCGCATTCGCCCTAGTGGGCCTCTTGCGTTTTCGTTCTTATA
>JACQRQ010000107.1 GCA_016206405.1 Elusimicrobiota bacterium
ACCACTTTACCACTCTACCACTCTATCACTCTACCTACCACTTTACCGCTTTAGCACTGCATCACTTCTCCTGATATCACTCTACCACTCTATCACTTTACCACTTTCTTCTTGCCACTCTATCACTCTACCACTCTATCACTATGCTTGATACCGACGTTCTTATCATCGGCGCGGGCTTGGCCGGCATGTCCTGCGCGCACCACCTGCAAAAAGAGAACCCGGCGCTGCGGTGCCTGGTATTGGAAAAAAGCCGCTCCGTGGGCGGGCTGGCGGGCTCATTTACCCAGGACGGCTTCACCTTCGATTACACCGGGCATCTGCTGCATCTGCACGACCCTTACGGCAAAGATTTTATCCTGCGGCTGCTGCGGGGAAACCATATCCGCCACGAGCGCAGCGCCTGGATTTATTCCCAAAATACCTACACGCGCTACCCCTTTCAAGCCAACACCTTCGGCCTGCCCCGGCGAGTCATCGACGACTGCGTCGTGGGCTTTTTAAAAACCCTGAATAAACGGCCGCCGGCCCAAAACGCCGGCGCGGCCAACTTCAAAGATTGGTCGCTGCAAACCTTCGGCGAGGGAATATCGAGGCACTTCATGTTCCCTTATAATCAAAAACTTTGGAGGGCGCCGCTGGAGCGCTTGACCACGGAGTGGCTCGGCCGCTTCGTTCCCAAACCCAAGGTGGAAGAGGTCCTTTACGGAGCTTTGACGGACCAAAAAAAGTTCTTCGGCTACAACGCCTCGTTTTTGTACCCCCGGCGCGGCGGCGCCCAAGCCCTCCCCGACGCCCTGGCGGCGCGGACGTCCGGCATCCGCCTCGGCGCCCCCGTCACTCGCATCGACTTCAGGCAGAAAATCGTCGAAGCGGGGGGCCTGGGCCAAATCCGATATAACCGCCTGGTCAACACCATGCCGCTGGTCCACCTGATCGACGCTGTGGCCGGCGTCCCCCCCGGCGTCCGCGCCGCGCGCCGGAAACTGCTCTACAATACTGTTTACTGCTTCAATATCGGCTTTAACAGGCCCAGAATGTCGGATAAACACTGGATTTACTTTCCCGAAAAACGCTTTCCTTTCTACCGCGCCGGGTTCTGCTCCAACTTTTCCGAAAATGCGGCTCCCGAAGGAACCTCTTCCTTATATATAGAGATTTCGCGCTCCCCCGGCGCCCGCCTCGATTTCAATAAGACTGAGGCGCAAATCCTCAAGGGGCTGCGGGAATGCGGCCTGACCCGCCGATCCGACCAAATCGTCACCAAAAAATGGACCCCGATCCCATGCGCGTACGTCGTCTACGACCGCGACCGCACGCCATCGGTCCAAAAGATATTCGCTTTTCTGGGCGAAAACCGGGTGGAGTCCATCGGGCGCTACGGCGCCTGGAAGTATTCCTTCATGGAAGAAGCGATTATGGACGGAAAGCGCTGCGCGGAGAGGCTGCTGGGCCGCAAAGCGGCCATCCCGGAGCGACCCGACGCCCCCCTTGCCGCATTGAAGTAACGCTTACGGATATAAGCCAAGGTCCTTGAGAACCTCGGCCACGCGGAGACGATGGGCCGCGGCCAAGGGCGTCAACGGCAGGCGCAATTCCGGCGCGCACAGTTTCAGCATGCCCAAAGCGGCCTTGACCGGAATCGGATTGGTTTCCACAAACAGCGAGCGCATGAGAGGCAAAAGCCTGCGGTGCAGCCCGCGCGCCTCCTGGACCCGGCCTCCAAGGTACTCCCGGCACATCCGGCTCATTTCGCGGGGCGCGACGTTGGCCGCCACCGAGATCACGCCTTGCGCGCCCAAAGCAAGCATCGGCAGCGTCAGAGAATCCTCGCCGGATAAAACGCAAAAACGATCATCCACCAAATTGAGCAGATCGGACACTTGATCCAAATCCCCGGAAGCCTCTTTGACGCCGATGATGTTCTTGTGTTTTTTCGCCAGCGCGGCCAGAGTCTCCGGCTTCATATTGACTCCCGTGCGGCCCGGAATATTATAAACGATGACAGGCGCCTTCGCGGCTTTGGCCGCCTCGCCGAAATGAAGCTTCTGCCCTTCCTGCGTCGGCTTGTTGTAGTAAGGCACGATCACAAGCATTCCATCCACCTTCAACCGGCCGACTTCCCGCACCGCCTCCACGGTTTTCCAGGTGGCGTTGCTGCCCACGCCGGGCACGACCGGAATCCTTCCGGCGGCCTCCTCGGCGACAATGCGGATGACCCGCAAATACTCCTCGGGCTTGAGCGTCGCCGCCTCTCCCGTTGAGCCGCATGGGACCAAGCCCGCCGTCTCGGACTTTAGGTGGAAATCCACCAATCGCCTGAGAGTTTCCTCGTCAATCTCGCCTTTCTTAAAAGGCGTCACCAACGCGACAAAAGACCCTGAAAACATGATCTAATTTAAAAACAATATCAAGGGATGATAGTGGTAAAGTGGTAGAGTGGTAGAGTGAAAAGCCAAGACCCAATCCACCCTCGTTATCTTTACCACTTTACCACTATACCACTCTACCACTCTACCACTCTTTTCCCAGCCACTTTACCACTCTACCACTTTCTAACTCTATCTTTCCCGTAAACACTTCCCTAACAGGTCCCTCCAACCACAACTGCTCGAAGACGGCGCCGGGAACGACGCGGCGAGCTCCCCCCTTCGCCCAGGGC
The DNA here is from genome assembly GCA_016206405.1 of Elusimicrobiota bacterium. Lineage (GTDB taxonomy): Bacteria > Elusimicrobiota > Elusimicrobia > O2-12-FULL-59-9 > O2-12-FULL-59-9 > O2-12-FULL-59-9. The sequence continues at coordinate 2,663 of JACQRQ010000107.1, forward strand.
GCAACCGGGAGACCGGCCCTGCAATCCACGCTGAGGACATCCCCGCTTCGGACCTGGACCTGGAAAGGGAAACCGGCCAGCCCCAAAGCGACCGCCAACACGGCGCAGGCGGTCACCCCCGTGCCGCACGCCAGCGTCTCGGCTTCCACGCCCCGTTCGTAGGTTCTCAAGCGCGCCGGCGCTTCATTAAAAGCGATAAAATTGACGTTGGCTCCCTCGGGCCTAAAAAGGGGGTGGCGCCGGATAGCGCGGCCCAGCGTCTCCACATCGACGCTCTCCACGCCGCGGACAGGAACGACGACGTGGGGAACCCCCGTGTGCAGGGCATGCGCGGTGAAAGTCTTTCCGCCGGTCCGCAAAGCGATGGAAGTTCTCAGGATGCGGGCCGCGGGCATCTTGACCCGTGCGACCCCGTCGCGCACGATCTCAGCCTCCAAAACGCCGCGGTCGGTTTCAAAAGAAAATGATTTTTTGACCCAGCCCCGCCGGTACATCCACCACGCCGCCGCCCGGGAGCCGTTGCCGCAAAAAGCGGCCGAGCCGTCGGCGTTGAAATAGCGCAGCCGCGCCGGGCGCCCCTTCGCGGCGCGGCGCACGACCAAAAGTCCATCGGCCCCCACCGACGTCCCTCTTTGGCACAATCTGCGCGCCAAGCGCGGCCAGGCGCCGGGGGCGGCTCCCGCCTCTATCAAAATGAAGTCGTTTCCGGCGCCGGAAAGCTTCCAGAAAAACATCAGGGCAGCCTTCCGGAATTCTCAGCGATCCATTGCTTCATCGAACCCGCGTAGCGGGCGAGATAAGGAGCGTCTTTTTGCGAAGCGGCGCTTTCCAGGTTTTCAAGAGAGGCCGCGGCGTCGCCCTTTTTAAAATCCGTCAGAGCCAATATCCAGGACGCCAGAGGATTGCGGGGATGGTTCTTGAGAATTTCACGCGCCGCCGCCGCGCTCTCCTCCGTTTTTCCGGTCTTCTGCAGCCACAGCGCCCGGCGCAACAGCAGGTCTTTGCGTTCCGGTTCAAGAGCTACGGCCCGGCCCAAACTGAGCAAAGCCTCTTCCCAACGCCCTTGCCTTTGCTGGAAAACGGCCAAGTCCCTCCAAGCGTCCGCCTCCGGGGAAATTTCAACGGCCTTGAGAACGGCCTGCTCGGCCGCGGCGTATTGATTGTCTCCCGCCAAGGCCCGGGACAAACGCCGGTGCACGGACGCCGAAACCTTTCCGCGCGAGACGGCTATTTGGTAGCAGCCGGCCGCCTTGCCCGAGAGTCCGAGGCCGTCGTATACCCGGCCCAGCCCCAAATTCGCCTCGACGTCATGGGGGCGGCGCCGGAGCACGCGCTCGAACAAGGATTTGGCCCTATTGAAAAGCCCCGCATCCACCAGCAACTGGCCGTAAGCCAGAAGCAAAGCCCGGTCCTTGGGATGAAGCTTGATGGCGAGCTGATAAACTCCCAGGGCTTTGTCCATCCGGCCGAGTTTTTTATAACAATCGCCCATAGTCCAGTAGGCCGCGCGGGCGCTGCGTTTGCTCAAACGGCGCAGAAGATAGGAATCCAATCGCTGGATGGCCTTCTCGTATTGGCCGGTTTGACGCAATCGCTCGATTTCCTCGATCGCCTTGTCGGTCCGGAACGCGAAGGCCGGAAGCAGCGCCGCCATCGCCGAAATTAGGACCGCGGAAATAATTTTTTTCATCGGGCGGACCATTTCTTCATCAGAAACGGCATGGAAAACCTAAGCAGGTTTCGTTTGGCCGGCTCGATGGAGGCATTGGCGGCCTGGATGCCCAAATCGACCGTCCCGTGGGCCCGGCCGAACTCATAATTGCGCATGTCGCCGACTTTGGGAGTGATGACGAAATTGGCGTACTGGAGCGCCTCTTTGACCAATAAGGAACCGCCGATATCGATGACTTGTTCCAGCGTCATAAGCACGTTGGGCAGAGTCGACCGGGTAAAATCGCCTTCGGTGACGCTGGCCAGCACCCAGTCGGCGCCCATTTCGCCGGCCAGTTTGGCCGGGACATAATCCACCACGCCGCCGTCCACCAGAAGCCGGTGACGGTAAAGCACCGGCTCAAAAAGGCCCGGAACGTTGACGCTGGCGCGGACCGCCGGCGCCACGGGCCCGGAGCGAAACACGATCCGCTCCCCCGTCTTGATGTCCATGGCGACGCAGGCGAACGGCTTTTTCAGGGCGTCGAAAGTCGTGTCTCCGATGTATTGGTTTACAAGGGTCTCGATTTTTTTGGTGGACAGAAGCCGGTCCGAGATAATGAGCCGCAGGACGCTCAAGGCGTTGAGGTCGACGCCCGAGGAAATTTGCATGTTCCGCGCAAACGCGTCCAAAGTGGCGAACGGCGTTTCGGCCGCGTAGAGCGCGCCAAGCAGAGCCCCCATGGAAGTCCCGGTCACCAAATCGACGGGGAAGCCTTCCCGCTCGAGGATTTTGATGACGCCGACATGGGCCACCGCCCGCGCGCCGCCTCCGGAAAGCACCAGGCCTATCTCCGGCCGCCGACCGGCGGGCAGCTCCTTGAGCTCCTCCCACAGAAACTCGGCGAAGAGCTGGTCCTCGCTTTCGATGCCTTCGGCAGTCGCGGCGAAGGAGGGCGCCGCGGCGCTCAAAAAAATAACTCCGGCCGCAAAAAGAACCGAGGCAAAACGCGGCATGCGCCTATTCCAAAGTCCGGCCCACGGCTCGCTCCAGACCGGCTTTGGCCAACAGGTGCTCCTTGATCGCCGTCAAATATTCCATCTGGGCTTCCAGCAAAACGAGCGTCCCCTGAAGCATCTCCAGCCTGCCGGGAGACTGCTTGACGGCCTTGTCATAGGAGGCATGAATTTCATCCCACGCTTTCTCGCGGGCCGGCCACTCTTTGGACCAGAACATCAAATTTTCGTAGGCCTGCATCACTTGCAGCCGCACCGCGTCTTGCAGCTCCGAGCGCTTGAGCTGGCCCTGCCTCTGTTCGGCGCGCTTCTTGCG